>NZ_JACJDR010000016.1:0-120302 GCF_014163655.1 Pseudoalteromonas sp. SR45-1
GAACCACCAACTAGAGGTGCCTCTTTATCCATAACGTTGTTAACACCTACTAATAAAGACGTGTAATCATTTATAGTAAATGTACCTTTAAGGTCAATATAGCTTTGTGAGCTAATACCGTCGTCTTGTACTAATGTATCAGCACCAGTGTAATCGTTTACACCGCTGAAGAAACGCCATTTAGCAGTAGCTCTCCACCAGCTGCCCGTGTCGTAGCTAGCAGATACAACATGACGCCATTCTGGTTGAGGGAAACAACCGTTATCTAATGAGTCAACACAGTCATATACTTCACTTACACCAGGAATATTATCAAATTCCTTAGTTAACATGTAGGTACCAATGATACTAGTTTTTAATGTACCTTCAGCAATTTCCATATCGTAGTTTGCGCTTAAATCGATACCTTCGTAATGGATATTACCTAAGTTAGTATTTGTAGCAACAACTTGGCCAGAACCTATCCAAAGGCTACCACTACCAGGTGTACGGTCTACGTTATCACAAAATACAGCCGCGCCGCTTTTACCACATTGTGTAACTAGAATTTCTGGGTCAATATTACCAATCGCGTCTTCAAGTTCAATATCCCAGTAATCGATTGAGAAGTTGAAGTTTTCAAATGGGTTACCAACAACACCTAAAGTAATAGTATCAGCGATTTCTGGAGATAAATCTGGGTTACCACCAAACAGAGCATTATATTGATCCGCTGGGCTCTTACCTACATTGCCGTACTGACTTGCAGAAACACCTGTATTTGCACACTCAGCAGCTGTTAGGCTTGGTGTACCAGCACATGGATCAGTACCGGCCCATAAACCAGTGCTTTGTTGAGCGAATAGCTCACCATTGTTTGCTGCACGAACTGCACGGTTGTAGCTTGAACGAATTTTCCAATCGCCTGTTACATCCCAGTTCATTGCCACTTTATAAGTCGGCTCAGCACCTGAAGTGCTATAATCTGACCAACGGTAGCCTAATTCAACAAGTAAACTTTCAACTAACGGTAAATCTTCAACGATTGGCAGGCTAAGCTCACCAAACACTTCACGTACTTGATAACCACCATTTAAACTCTTAGTAGTACCACCTTGGCCTAGTAATAGACCTTGTGCATATACTTCATCAGCTGTTCTACTGAATGTTTCTTCACGATACTCTGCACCAAATACAGCAGCAACTGGGTACTCTGAAGATGGAAGTGAGAAATCGAATTCGCCAGTAACAAAACCACTTACAATCAATTGCTCAGTAACACCGTTCAAGATTGCCGTACCAGTAAGTGACTGTGCAGCTTCTTCTGTTACACCATCAAACTGAAAAACATCGTACGGAATACAACCAGAAGTCGCGCTACAATCTTCACCATTTGCTGATAAAGCGGTGATTATACGCGGACCAAAGAAATCATTTTCATATGCTGAAGAAGATGAAGTTGAACCGTATTGAGCAAATGCTTCGTAAGACCAAAGGTCGTTAATTTCGCCTTTACTACCTAACACTAAACGGAAAGAGTTATGTTCAAGGCTGTCTGCACGAGGGCCACCTTCAACGTTACGCTTACCAATATAAGTTGCAAACTGATCACCAGAAGTCAATCCAAAGCGCTCAGTTAGTTGTGCACGTTGTGTATCATTTAATAATGGGCTATCAAAATCAATTGAGTAATTATCATTAAAGAACGTACCAGACTCAGCAATCTGCGCTGTAGTGCGGTTACGCATAAACATTGCTTCCATGAACGGACGGAAGCTATCATTGATTTCGTAGTTAGCAAACATACCTAATGTATGACGTTCATCAGGACGCATAAAGTGGTTAATTGGCGCGTAGTTATATGTATTACCAACTGAAGGAATAAAGCTGCTATCTTGACCTAGAGTCCAGTATTCGTACTGGCCTTCACCAAAGTCTACAACACCGTCAGCGTTAGGAGCTGAGATATAAAAGTTAGGGTTAACAGCATTACCTGAACCACCACAAGCTGTACCAGCAGCATTTAGAGCACAAGATGAGTAATCACGTGCACCTTGGCGTAATTCATTTTGTCTGTTGTAAGTAAAGTAAGCTACTGCATGACCCCTACCACTATCAAATGCACCACCTAGAGTCGCTGCAAAATCAAATGACGCGCCATCAAGACCCGTATTACCTTCTTCATATTCAAAGCCAGCATCATCCATTAGGCCTTGCATGTATTCATTATCGTTATTATGTTGGTAAGCAGTTGTACCTACATTAACTTCAAAACCCTCAAACTGATCGTTCATTACAAAGTTTACAACACCAGCAACAGCGTCTGCACCGTAAGTAGATGAACCACCACCAGTCATTACATCTACGCGTTTAATTAGCGCGGCAGGAATTTGGTTAATATCCGCTGATTGTGTGTAAATACCACCAGCTTGCATACGACGACCGTTTACAAGAACAAGAGTACGCTGAGGACCCATACCACGTAAATCAAGAGTTGCAGTTCCCGAAGCACCATTTGATTGGAAAGAAGTATTAGACGCTTCTAGTTGCGGTAAGCTATTCATCATGTCTTCAACACGAGTAAAACCTGCAACAGCAATTTCTTCAGCAGTTGTTACTTGCACTGGGCTAGCTGTTTCCATATCTGTACGTTTGATACGTGAACCAGTAACTTCAATTCGTTCAACCTTATCAACTTTTTCTTCATCAGCAGCAAACGAACTTGCTGAAAAAGCAGCTGTTGAAGCTGTACCGAAAGCTATCGCTAAGCGAACTGCTTTTGAAACTTTATTATTTAACATTCGATTCTCCCAGAATACTTTATATTTTTTATATTTTTTGCTTGATTACCATTTGTTAATAAATGGTAATCATACGTTATGATAATACCAGCAATACAATGCGGTCAACATAAAATTAACTTATTGTTAATTACCAACACTTTCAAAGCTAAAGCATTACAATTTTAAAATCAAAAAATTTACATTGGTATTATTAAATAGCGCCATTACTGCATTAAGGGAAATTATAAAAAAAGGGGGGATTGAATTCACAAAGGTTAACTTTTAGCTTACGGTAACTTAAAAGAGAGAGGTTTGAGTGCTCTTTGATAGCGTCACTTCCATAGCACTAAAAATCATTTCGGCTATTGGGTCTAATTGTTTTTTTATATACAAAGGATAATTCAGTCTTTTATTTGTATCACTGAGCTCTGGTCCATCAAATGTGTAAACATACTCTATAATTTGCCCTCGTTTCACCTCAAAATTTGGGTTCTGGGCTTTATATTTTTTAACTGCTTGGACATGTGGTGGAATATTCTTTTTATATTCAGTCAAATTTTGTCCTAACCTTTTTCTATAAATTAATTTATCGTCAAATTCTCCATTTTGTAAACGCCTAGAGTAAGAATTAACTAACTCCTCTAAAAGGCTTATTTTATAGTCACTACTGAACAAAGTTTCAAACAACTCTACTTGAAACTCTTGAGCGAACTCAGTCCAATCACTTCGAACTGCTTCAACACCTTTAAATACTAGCTCATTGTGATTTTTGTTAATTTTTTGACCTACATATCGTTTTTTAGAGCCCATCGTTTTCCCCCTAATTGTAGGCATAAAAAAAGGACTGTATAAGGTTTCAAATTCAATCTCCAAAAAGCTCTCTAAGTCGTGCTTCTGACTAATTTCTTGTACCCACTGTTGATTGATATTAATAGCTAATTGTTTACCAATTTCATCGCATTGAAGCGTATTCAAACCGTCATCCAAAGTAATGAATATTGAATCTGTATCGCCATAAATTACATTGTACCCACACTCCTCTATCCATTTTTTTGTGGTTTGCATTATATCGTGCCCACGTAGTGTGATTGAACTTGAAAGACGTGGATCGTAAAAGCGACACCCCCGAGAACCAAGCACTCCATATAAGCTATTCATAATAATTTTTATAGCCTGCGATAACATAGGTTTTTGGCTATCTTTTGCTTCTTGTCTTGTTATTGATAGAGTTTTTATAAGGGCTGGTAAATGATTTTTATGTCTTGAAAAAAGTGCATTATTATATCCTGGAATTGCATCTTTTGGATTGAGCAACCCCTCAATTAAACCAAGAGGGTCTATACAAAAAGTACGCATAATTGATGGATATAAGCTTTTAAAGTCAAGTACAAGTACATTTTTATAAAACCCCGGTTTTGAAGACATTACATACCCTCCAGGACTATCAAAACTTAAGCCATGATCTCCTAAATTAGGTGCAACATAACCACTTCGGTGAAGTAAGGGCAGATAAAGGTTAACAAATGAAGCGACTGAACCGCCCATTCTATGAAGTTCAAGCCCCGTTAATTGACTCCTAACAACAGCAAAATCAAGTAAATTTAATTTGTTAAAAATACGTAGAACCAGTACGCAATCTTGTCTATTGTATTTCGCAAGGGATAACTTATTATCATTAAATTGGCGTTCAATTTCTGCTAGCTGGTCACTTGAACTGATGAACTTTTTCTCACCAAGCTCCTTAGCAGCTACATTTGACAGGCTAAAGCTATCATAGTGGTAGGTCGCATTTTTTAACGTGTCTATACCGTCTATAACAACTCTTCCTGGTATAGTTAATCGAGTATAATGGCCTACTCGTAATTTTATTTTTTCGTTATTACGTCCAAGACGCAATTCTATACCTAGAGTTTCAGCTCTGGAGTGAAGAACAGAAAAATCAAACTCAATGACGTTCCAACCAATAATAAGATCTGGATCTGTTTTTGCTATAAAGTGCTGTAATTTTTGTAAAAGATCGATTTCATCAACACACCATATTATTTCAATTGCATCACTATATTTAATAGGACTGCCAATCATTAATACACAATCAATGCCATGACCGACCAAACCAATGGAAAATAATACCCCTTCTCCATTGCACTCGATGTCTAAAGAAACTGTTTTAAACTTAGGATTTACATCTGGGTTATTTTTAAATTGGCAATTGGTTAACAGCCTATATCCGTCTTTTTGTGTAATATCTCCTCTCACCCATGTGGAGCCTTTAATAAATCGCTCCATTAAAAAGCGATCTATAGGGCGTATGTCATCTTCGTATGTCACAATGCCCTCTGCGCTTAGAGCTTTTAACGCATTGTAGTAATGTTTAAGTGATTTAAAGTAGCAACCAGCCACAGTCCCCTGCTGAAAATCTTTTAATTCTACAGGGACAATTTCAAAAGAAACATCTGAGAGCCGCAGTACTTTTTCTACCGTCGCTTTATCCTTTAACTTGATAAAAAAAACAACTGACTCTGGTAAGCTAATTGCTTTTAATGGCCCTTTTTCAGTTAAAAGCCAAATAACAAAACTTACGCCCAAAGGTGAATCAACTGTTTCTGTAGAGAGAATAAACCCCGAGTCTAAGTGCATTAATGAAATAAGCCTTGTAATAAAAAACGACAAAATAAAATTTGTAAAGCAGGTTATATTTTATTTCTTTCTAAGTTAGTCTTAAGAAAAAATAATATGAGCATTCAATGAGCCCTTCTGAAATTATCCAACACGCTAATAATCTCCTTCAACAAAACAAGCTTCAACAAGCCAAAAAAATAATATTATCTTTAATTCAAACTGCACCAGAGCACCATCAAGCTTGGCAAGTATTAGCCCAAGTACATCGACAGTTAAAAGAGCAAGAGCAATACCAACAAGCCATTAAACAATATGAGATGATTGCTTGGTTTAACCAACGTTTAGATAAAGCGAATCAGCATCTATTAAACAAAGAATTAAAACCAGCAGAAAACATTGCCCATGAGTTGCTCAAGCTTGTAGCGAATGAATACCGTGTTTTAGTGTTATTAAGTAAAATAGCTTTTCAGGCAAACGACTTAAAAACGTATTTGGCTATTACTTCTCATAATATAAATATAAATAGCACAAAATCAGCCGCTTATGATGCGCACATTGAAGCATTATTTAATACAAAGCAATATTTAGAACTAATCTCTTTTTATAATAGGTCGACCAAATTAGTTACTTTACTACCACAATCCCAAAGTCTACTCGCTGCTGCCTATGTAAAAATGATGGACTTCAAAAATGCATCTCTAAATTACCAATCTTTGTTAAATAAAAATTATTACCCCGCATATTGCAATTTAAGACTTGGAAACATAGAAAAGATAATTGGCAATAACCAAAGTGCTATTGCGTACTATTGCAAAACAATAAAACTAGCTCCCCATATCGGCGAAGCCTATTGGAACTTAGCAAACTTAAAAACATATACTTTCACTCAGCTCAATATAGCTAATTTAGAACAGCAGATAACAATAGATTCAAATAAATTAAATAGAGCACAACTTCACTTTGCTTTAGCTAAAGCATATGAACAACATAGCAGATACGAAGATGCCTTTTTGCAGCTAAGAATAAGTAACGATTTACAAAAGTCACTTACCCCTTACATTACTAATGACTTTAATGAGCGCTGTAAAAAATACCTAACCAAAAAAGTAGCCAATACAGTACATTCCTCAACCGAAAATGAAGTCCAGCTGATATTTATTGTAAGCTTGCCTAGAAGTGGCTCTACACTTATTGAGCAAATACTGGCATCGCATAGCCATGTTGACGCTAGCTATGAATTATCAGAAATCAATTCTATTGCAGTAGAGTTAGAAAACCTTCAGATAAAAAGCAACGTACCTTATAAGCTAAATAGTTTGACTCAAGAGCACTTGGCAACATTAGCCAAACGCTACTTAAAATTCATTGAACCTTTTCGCAATAACAAGCCTTACTTTATTGATAAACAACCAGTCAACTTTCAACATATTGCTCTTATCAAAACTTTATTCCCTAATGCAAAAATAATCGATGTACAACGAGATAAAAAAGCGACTGCATGGAGCCTTTATAAGCACTCATTTTCACAAGGCCATAGTTATAGCTACGATCAGGAAGATTTAGCTCACTACATGAATGAATATTATAAGCTGATGACACATTGGCATAGCGTATATCCTGACGAAATATATACAATTAATTATGAAAGCTTAATAAACAACTTCACTGAAACGGTTAATGATTTATTTGAACATTGCAATTTAGTAGTAGAGCAAGCGTGTTATGAGTTTTATAATAACCAACGCCCTGTTTTAACTCCCAGTTCAGAACAAGTACGTAAGCCAATTTACAAAGAAGCGCTGACTGACTGGAAAAAATATGCAAATCATCTAACGCCACTGCTTAATAGGCTAAATTAGTAAACAAGCTGCTTGTAGTTACACTCTTATAACTCTAAAATCCATAGCACTGTAATTATATACATACTTTAGGTAAATCATCCCATGCTTTCTGACTCACTAAAAAAAACAATTAGGCAAGTACACCAGCATGTGGCTAGTAACCTAAAAGATTATCGCCCTCGTAGCAGTCAAAATTATCTTGTAGCCGAAATAGCAAAAACACTTGCTGGCGAATACCATAAAAAGCAGCGCATTTGCGTAATTGAAGCAGGCACCGGTACCGGTAAGTCTCTTGCCTATTGTTTAGGCGCGTTGCCTCTTGCCTTAGCGCAAAAAAAGAAGCTAGTTATTTCTACCGCAACCGTTGCACTGCAAGAACAATTAATAGCAAAAGAGCTCCCATTTTTTAAAAAGCATTCAGGCCTCGACTTTAAATTTGATTTGGTAAAAGGTCGCCATCGTTATATTTGCGCTCACAAATTACATAATGCTGTAAACGGCGATAGCCAAACACAAATGGACTTTATGCCAACACTTACTTCACCATTGAGCGCAATGGAAACCAAGTGTTTAAATGAGCTATATAACGCCTATGTGAATAAAAAATGGCAAGGCGATAGAGACAGTTGGGCCGATACCGTACCCGACAGAGTATGGAACTTAATAGCGTGCGATAAACATTCATGCCAACGCCAAATGAAGGCCCATCAAACATGTCCGTTTCAGCTTGCTCGTAATCAATTAATGCAAATGGACGTACTGGTAATTAATCACTCTTTATTACTTGCCGATTTAGACCTAGGCGGTGGTAAAATTTTACCAGAGCCCGACAACACCATTTATGTAATTGATGAAGCGCACCATTTAGCACATATAACACGCGATTTTTCATCGGCCGCAGCAACAATTAAAGGCACAATAGAATGGCTTGATAAGCTCACCAAGTTTAGCGGGAAAATGGCGAAGGTTTTAGTAGGGCAAAGAGCCATTGGCCAAAACTTTAAACTTTGCGACAGCATTAATGACGCGAATAAAGATTTAAAAGTAGTTCGCGATATCCTTGATAATGCCGACTTTGAATATTCGAAAGACGATACTTATCGCTTTGAGCACGGTGAAATTCCACAATCGCTGCACAGTAAAGCAAAAGACATAAGCGAAGCCACGCAAGATGCGCTGCGCTGTTTAAACAAAATGCACGACACCCTTACCCAAGATGTAAGCGACGGCGACATAAAACCTTACGTTGCCGACCCAATACTAGGCGAAAGCGGTCAATACATAAACCGCTTAGAGCAACTAAACAAACTATGGTCTAGTTACGCAAAAAAAGGCGAAGGTGCTCCCCATGCACGGTGGATAAAACGTCTTGAATATAAAAGCCATCACGACCACTTATTAAGCGACTGCCCTATCGAGGTCGGTTATTACCTGAAAGATAAATTGTGGCGAGAATGCGCGGGCGCTGTTTTGTGCTCTGCGACATTAAGTGCACTGGGCTCGTTTGATCACTTTGCTTACGAAACAGGACTTGCTAAAGAAGAAGGCGTTAAATTTATTAAAGTACCTTCTCCTTTTGATTACCCAAAACAAGCCACTTTACGTATTCCGGTATCTAAAGTAGAACCTACCGATAAAGACTTTAGTGATCACCTAGCTAAAACTTTACCAGAGTACCTAAATGATAAAAAAGCGAACCTTGTACTATTCGCTTCTTACTGGCAAATGGACCACGTAACAAAGTTTCTTAGAACAAAAGGTTTTAACTTATTAGTACAAGGTGAGATGTCGCGAGAAGCATTGCTTAAATTACACACTAAAAATGTAGACGAAGGCAAAGGCAGTATTTTATTTGGAACCCAGAGCCTTTCGGAAGGTCTTGATTTACCAGGTAAATATTTAGAGAACCTAATAATTACTAAAATTCCGTTTGCTGTACCTACTTCGCCAATAGAAGAAGCGCAAGCAGAATTTGTACAAAGCAAAGGTGGTAACCCGTTTTTAACGATTACCGTGCCAGATGCCGCAAAGAAATTGGTACAAAGCTGTGGTAGACTGCTGCGAAAAGAGAGTGATGAAGGCTGTATTACTATTCTCGATAGGCGCTTAGTTACTAAGCGATACGGTAAAGCCATGCTCGACACCCTACCACCTTTTAAAAGACAAATAGATTATTAATGTTTGAACTCGCACTCGATCCAACAACCTGGGCTGTTTTATGTGCTGTTGCACTTGCCGCAGGTTTTATAGACGCTATCGCCGGTGGCGGTGGCATGTTAACTGTACCCGCTTTATTAACTGCTGGCTTACCTCCACATTTAACATTAGGCACCAATAAATTAGCGGCTAGCTTTGGCTCGTTAACGGCAAGCTATACATACTATAAAAAGAACTTATTTAGTCCTAAGTTTTGGGCAGCCTCCATTATTGCAACCGCAATAGGTGCATTGATAGGTACTATTATTGTTGATCATTTAAGTATCGATTTTTTAAACAAACTACTCCCCATTATTATTATTTTAGTTGCTGGCTATAGCTTATTTGGTAATTTAAGCACCACCGAAGGCGATGAACTTCCTAAACTAAACAAAGCGATGAAAATAAAACAATGGCTACAAGGTTTAGCATTAGGCTTTTTTGATGGTTTAGCAGGCCCAGGTACGGGTACATTTTGGACTGCTTCTAATGGCATGCTTTACAAAATGAACCTGCTACTCAACTGTGGTTTAGCGCGTTCAATGAATTTTGTGTCTAACTTTATATCTTTAATTACCTTTGTTGCACTCGGCCATGTAAACTTTTTACTTGGCATAACAATGGGCTTTTTTATTATGCTAGGCGCATGGTTTGGGGCGCATTCAGCAATACGTTTTGGTAGCAAATTTATTCGCCCAGTATTTAATACTATGGTTATACTTTTAGCATTAAAACTAATTTACGAGGCTTACTTTTAATATGCATTCAATGGCTTTAGATAAACTACGCCAACAAGTTGCAACGCTAAAACAACAAGCTGAGCAATTTGATAAAGCTAAACTTTTTTCTAAAAATCGTTACATGCAAGCACAACCTAGCTTGTTTGACCGCGCAGTTTTTAGTACCAAAAGCATGAACCTAGTCGATTACGTAATAGAAATAGAAGATGAAGTTTCGAGGTTACCGCCAAGCGAGCATCGCCATGCTTATACCTACGCGCTTGAACGTATTGCAGCTCAAATACAAGCTGTATTCAATGTTATTAAATCTACCCCTATTTGGGTTAAAGAAAACAAAAGCCATTATAAACCACGCCCTAAGCAAACCGTTTATAAGCAAGCTGTGCAAAAAATAATGCAATCATCCCATGAGCTTTACGACGAATTAAAACAAAACCATGAGTTTGAACGCCGTTTAGTGCTCATGATTGAAGAGCGAAAAATGCAAATGGATAAAGCCTCGCCTGCTAAAGCACAAAAGCTTAACCTTGAAATATTAAGCACACACGCTCGATTAGGCCGCTGCAGAAAAGCAATTTCTGCCACCGAAGATAAAATTCAACAAGTAGAAAAACAGCAGCTGCGTTAAGGCGCACTTTACTATGCAGCTTTATTATCATCCATTGTATTCAGACCTTATACTCCCAGAACGTCATCGATTCCCTATTCAAAAGTATAAGTTACTCAAAACCGAAATAGAAAACCTAGGTGTTTCGGCTATTCACTTTCAAGAGCCTAAAAAAGCAACCAAATCTCAACTTTCGCTATGTCATAGCCAACGTTATATAGATGACTTTTTAAATGGGACTCTTAGCAATAAAGCCATAAAAAAAATGGGCTTCCCTTATTCAAATGAATTGGTAGAGCGCACATTACTATCAGTTGGTGCAAGCATCCAAAGTAGTGAACACGCGCTAAAACATGGTTTTTCGGCTAATTTAAGTGGTGGCTATCATCATGCATACAGTGATTACGGTAGCGGTTTTTGTATTTTTAACGATCTAGCTATTGCAGCAGCACATTTAATAAATACAGAGCAAGTCGACACTGTTTTAATTTTTGATTGCGACGTACACCAAGGCGATGGCACAGCACAAATCACTCAAAATCATGACCAAATTATTACCTGCTCAATTCATTGTGAACAAAATTTTCCTCGTAATAAGCAAGAGTCCACCTACGATTTTGCATTGCCCGCTAAAACAACCGACGTTGAGTACCTTGCTACATTAGAGCAAGCACTCGATTTTTGCGTGCGTATTCATAACCCCGATATTATTTTGTATAATGCAGGTGCTGATATTTACACAAAAGACGAGTTAGGCTTGTTTGAAGTATCACTAGATGGCGTATATAAACGCGACTTTTTTACTCTCAACTTTTGTAAGCAACACCAAATCCCACTAATGTGCGGCCTAGGTGGAGGTTATCAGCGTAATTTGAGTTCACTAATTAATGTTCATAAACAACTATTTAAAGCCGCTATCGATTTATAGCAAGCCATAGTATAGACTCAGTTAAACGGATTATTTTAAAGCGGTGGGAATATGCGATTACACGAAGACATACACAACTATTACGAAAAGATTGTAGTCGAGGAAGTTATCAAACTTAAACTTGATGAAAAATATGATGAAGATGTAATGGCTGACTTTTGTTGTACGGTACTAAATCAGCTCCCGCCACGATATATTCGCTACGATGTAGATATGGCGTTTTATTTACCGCAATCAGAACGCATACATATGGAACAACGTGTACAAACCGCAATAAACGTTGCCATCAGCCAAATATCAAAAAAGAAAGAGTTAAATGACAAGTCCACTTGATCAAGCCCCTACACATATGAAACTTGCAGTAGATTTAATTATGATACTAGAGCAACACGATGTTGCTCCAGAAGAAGTACTTAAAGCACTTGAAATAGTTAAAAGCGACTTTGAAAAGAAGCTAGAAAAGTCATAACTCTATTCTATTATCTGTATGTCGTGCTCGGTAACGCTACCTTCGTGCTTAGTGCAATCAATTTTCTTGAATAAATCTTAACTTGATCTGTCAGATTCGAATAATAGAACTCAATCGAATCTGACAGTTGTATATGTGTTGACTCAAAGTCGCTGTGTTTATTTTGGGAAAGATCAGAAGCTATCTACATAAAACACCATATAACATGTGTATATGGTGTTATAAGGGGACAAAAAGTCCACTGAGTAAAGCTGTTTGAAACACTTAAAACTACCAAATCAGGTTTACAATTGCATCCTCTAAGTGTAGTTTGTACCGTTCCATATCAGCTTGAATTTTTGGGTTTTTCATGACATCACTACAAATAAAAGTTTCTAGTGGCTCCATTCCTAAAAACTGATTTGCTTTGTGCACTGGCAAATACACACCATCTATCCCGACCCCTTCGAAGAACTGCTCATTATCAATGAAAGCTTCCATTGGGGCGTTCCACGTAACAGAAAGCAAGTATTTTTTACCTTGAAGTAAGCCGCCAGAGCCATAGTTCTTTGAACTATCACTTCTAGACCTACCGTCACTTTCATACAACTTCCCGTGTCCGGCGGTGAAAACCTCGTCCATGTACTTTTTCACAGTCCATGGAGGCCCCATCCACCATGCAGGCATCTGAAATATTACCAAATCTGCCCATAGCCATTTAGATATTTCTTCATCAACATCATAACCTTTATCGATAGTCGTATTACTAATATTGCAGTTTCTCTGTCTAAAGAAGTTTTCAGCAAAGGCTGCAAGGGAACTATTCAGTTCACCTTTAGAGTGAGCGAAACTTTTTCCGCCATTTAATATTAAGATATTTTTCACTAGGTGCTACTTCCAATTCTTTATTAGCATTTCACTTACAACCCACTAATTAATAAAGCTCTTAGAATTAATCGATTTGATATCTTTTAGTTCGGACAGAATTTCTTCACCAACTTTTCGAGCAGATTGTGGGTTTTGACCAGTAATTACTCGCTTATCATTCACTACATTTTCTACCCACGCTGCACCATAAATGTGCTTTGCACCTCTAGAAATTAAAGTATCCTGTAGTGAAAACGGAACCACATCTGTTAGTCCAATATTTGACTCTTCTTCGTTAGTAAACGCAGCTAATTTTTTTCCTTCAACGACGTATTGTCCGTTACTAAGTTTTACATCTGTAAAAGCAGCTGGCCCGTGGCAAATAGCACTTACAACACCGCCTCTTTCATATATTGAAGCGGTTAACTTATTGATAAGTTCATTGTTCGAGAAGTCCCACATTGTTCCGTGTCCTCCTGCATAAACTACCGCTTGATAATCTTCACTGTTTACATCTTCAATTGCTATGGTGTTTATAATTGAAGCCATAAGTTTTTTATCATTGATAAACCTAGCATTATCTTCGTCTGAAAAATCTAGACTTTCAGGGTCTATTGGTGCCATTCCACCTTCAATGCTAGCAACATCAACTTCAAAGCCTGCATCAGCAAGAACATAATAAGGGTGCGTTAATTCACCTAGCCAAAATCCAGTTTTCATATCTAACGAACCCATCTTATTGTGGCTAGTCAATACGAAAAGGACTTTATCCGCAGCAAAGCTTGGGGCAGCGAAAACTAGCGTCATGAATAATAATAGAAATTTCATAATATCTTTCTCATACAAATTTAACCAACGGACTCGTTGGTTACATATTTAATACTTTACCAACTACCAATATTTGGCATTGAAGCCCAAGGCTCAGCTTGTGGTAGCGGCTCACCTGCTTGTAACAACTCGACTGAAATATCATCTGGGGAGCGTACAAAGGCCATGTGACCGTCTCTAGGAGGTCTATTTATTTCGATACCTAGTGCCTGTAAATGAGCGCATGTCTCATATATGTTTTGAACCCTGTATGCTATGTGCCCAAAGTTTCGTCCAGAATATAGAGAATCAGGATCCCAGTTATACGTAAGTTCAATTTGAGCGCTTTCATCACCTGGTGCAGCTAAAAAGATTAGAGTGAACTTATCTTTAAAGTAGTCTTTCCTTTTAAGAATCTTCAACCCTAAACCTTCACAGAAAAACCTCAGTGATGCTTCAATATCTGATATGCGCAGCATTGTGTGAAGATACTTCATTTATCACAAACCTTAAAACACACGAGCTGTTTGAATATCGACTGATAGCACTCTATCTTCTAATGAGGCTTGTAATTGAAGATAATGCGGCAGACTCTTATGTTGTTCTAAAGAATCTATGTCACGCCACATTTCAACCAATGTGATCTTTTGTGAACCATTCGTATCAGGGTAAACATCATAACGCTCGCACCCATCTTCAAGCACACTTTCACTTGCGCACTTATAAATTGCGTTTAAAACGGTGTTGTAATGCTGTGTTTCACATAGGATATCCACAACAATCATAACTTCATTGTTCATTTTTAACCTCTATTTTGGTGTATAAGGCTGCTTACACAGCCTTTAGTTCAAGAAGAGAGAATTAACGCTCAATGACGATTTTGCCTGTAGCTAATCCTGACTCTAGACGAGAGTGAGCAGCTTTAACTCCATCCAAAGTGAAAGGGAAAACACTATCAATCAAAGGTTTAACTTGGCCTTTATCTACAAGCCCAGCAAGTCGGCGTAGAATGTCACCGTGAGTATCTCTATCGATATTGTGAATAATCGAAATCGCCATAAATACAAGATCTAACCTAAGAGCCTTAAAGTGCATTTCAGTTAAGTTATAATCAGCATAACCAATTGTAGAAATAACATGCCCTTTCAGTTTTGCAGCGATTAGTGAGTTTTGCAGAACTGGCCCACCCACTGTATCAAATACAGTATCGAATCCATGACCATTGGTTAATCTTTCAACATATTCCTTTGGTTCTTCTTTAGGGAATAGAACCGTTTCGTCTGCACCCAATTGTTTTGCAATTTCTGCGCGTTCTTCATCTACAACAGTCGTTGTAACATGTGCACCTAGCGCTTTCGCAAGCTGTAGACCGATGTGGCCTACACCACCTGTACCACCATGAACTAAAACTTTATCGCTCGGCTGGATTTCAGCTCGACCAATAATTGCTTCCCAAGCGGTAATTGCTACTAAAGGCAAGCTAGCCGCTTCACCAAAGCTAAGCGTTTTAGGTTTGTGTGCTAATAATACAGCATCAGCTTCAACCTTATCAGCTAGAGTACCTGGAATGCCAACAATACCACCGACACAACCATACACTTCATCACCAACTTTGAAGTTAGTTACACCTTCACCAACTTCACTGATTACACCCGATACATCCATGTGAAGGATTGCAGGGTAAACCATACCAGCAGTACCTTCACTGCCTTTACGGATTTTAGTATCTACAGGATTCACACTTGTCGCTTTTACATCAATTACGACATGACCACGTTTTGGTTTTGGTGCATCAACTTCGATTTCGTGTAGAACATCAACATCACCATGACCATTAATTGCAATTGCTTTCATAAAATTTACCTCTTTGTTATTGACGAAAGTGATATTATCAACATAATTAACTACCAGAAACACACCAAAGGTTTAATGATTAATTCCGAAAGGTTGATAATGTGATTGATTCCATAGAAGAGCTGAAGATATTCAGTACGATTTTTGAACTCAAATCTATCCGAATGGCTGCTGATGCTCACAATCTAACGGCTGCGGCAGTAAGTAAAAGGTTGATAGCGCTCGAAAACAGACTGAGTGCGAAATTATTTTATAGAACAACTCGGACTCTTAGTCCGACATTTACAGGTGAGAAGCTATATAACCATGCACAAAGACTGTTAAGTATTAGTGATGAGATTGAACATGACCTTGACCCAACTAATACGTTAAAAGGAAAAATAAAAATAACTGCGTCGGCTTCTTTTACGCAAAGCTATTTATTACCTGTGATTAGCAGCTTTTTAAAAAATTTCCCGCAAGTTAATATTGAAATCATTTCTACTGACAGCTTGGTAAATTTAACTGAACAAGGTGTTGATTTAGCTGTTAGGCATGGCCCTTCGCGGGACTCATCGTTAATAGGTCAAAAGCTATCCGATACAAAGAGAGTCTTATGTGCAACGCCGAGTTATTTAGAAAAGAGAGGAGTGCCACATTCACCTGAATATTTAACAGAGCATACTTTATTAACCGTTGGTAATGAAACTAATTGGTCATTCATTAGAGAAGGTGAACGGAAAACAGTTAAGTTAAACCCTGCCTTTTCTTCTAGCTTAGGAGACAGCGTTTTGAGTATGGTGGAATTAGACCACGGTATCGCGCTTTTGTCAGATTGGCACATTAAAGAAAGTGTTGCTCAAGAGCGTTTAAAGGTTATTTTGGAGGACTGGGAATGCGACCCCTCAATTTCAATTAACCTGTTATATCCTTCTAGGAAAAACCAATCGATAATAGTTAAGAACTTCATTGACCACTTGAAAAAGTGGATAAAAAGTAATCCTCTTTAAATATAAACTTTGCTTTTTTGGAACTCTACCACTGCAAGACGGTTGCTATTAGAATTTAGAGGCTTTCCAGCTAACGAGACTGTAACTGATAATTTTACAAAAATGCGCTAGAGAGGCCGCCCGTTATTCGCTCATAGCTGCTTGTCAGATAAGGTCTAAACTATTTGCGTTTACTGTCAGATTAGATGTGAGCTACTACATTTAACTTCACCAAATGTACGCCTAGGCGAAGTTGAACGCCGACAGGTCATATTTTGTGCTTTAACGCCAAATTGCGTTATATACAACTCAACTGTTTCGTCTATTTGTTGTTTTTGCTGCGTAGTCGCTGCACTGTAAAATGCATCGTATTGCGCAGACCAATTCTCAACCCCCGCTTCTTTTGCAACACCTAGCCAGCCCATTCCGAGTTTAGTAGATTGCTCCAAGTATTGGCCTTTTAAAAACATGAATGCCAACGTATATTGTGCACTTTTATAGCCAAGTGCTGCCGGCTCTTTTAAATCATAAAAAGCTTGCTCGTATAGCCCCTTTTTATACGCTTTAATACCATTGTATTCTTTTTTCTTCATTGTATTGTCGCTGTATAGGCTAACAGGGGTCGACCCACACCCACCTAATAAACCTACAGCCAAAATTGCTGCAACCGATATACATTTAGCCATAACTAGTCCTTTATTATTTTTATATGCGAGTACCGAATCTGGCTTACACTCTTTGCAAAGCCTGCTATTGTGTAATCCAATTTGTATAATTAAAATACTATCATGAGCTTAGCAAGTCTACTTCGGTTATTTTTTCTGGCTGCAATTTGGGGCGCGTCATTTTTATTTTTGCGAATGGCAGCTACCAGCTTAGGCCCAGCGGTGTTAATAGAATTTAGAGTTGGCTTTGCCGCACTCACCCTCTTTATTGTGGCGCTTTACTTAAAGCGTCGCTTGGCGTTTACTAAACACAAAAAGCACTTTTTTATAATTGGCGCTCTTAACTCCGCCCTGCCTTTTTTACTTTTTGCTTATGCCGCGCAAACTATCAGCGCATCTACGTTAGCTATTTTAAATTCTACAACGCCTATTTGGGGCGCAGTTGTGGGTATTATCTGGAGTAAAACCAAGCCAACTAAGAGTATGGTTTTAGGCTTGCTGTTGGGTTTAGTAGGTGTGGCAATTTTAGTTGGGCAAAACCATCTTATACTAAATACTCAGCCACTTATTGCTATTGTAGCAGCGCTAAGCGCTTCATTTTGTTATGCCATTGCATCCCATTACACAAAAAATGCGCCAAAGCTTGCACCGTTTGATAACGCACACGGCTCAATGTGGGCAGCAAGTTTTATGGTACTGCCCCTTATACTTTTTATGCCAATGCGTGAAGTACCAACCACCAACGTTATGCTTGGCGTTTTAGCCCTTGGCGTAGTGTGTACAGCGCTTGCTTATATTTTATTTTTTAAACTTATTGAAGATATAGGCCCAACCTCAGCTTTAACGGTCACGTTTTTAATTCCGCTATTTGGCATTTTTTGGGGACATTTAATTTTAGATGAGCAAATTGGGCCAAACACGTTACTAGGCGCTTTATTTGTTATTGTGGGCACTATGCTGGTTACTGGATTTTTACCGCGAAAAAAGCACCTAGCTAAAACACGCTAAGTGCTTTTACAAAGCGCTTACTTTTGTGCTTTTTTGCTTAAGTTTTCAATTAAGTCTTGTGCGCTATAGCTATTGTCGCTGGGTTTAATGCCTTTACCCATTTTAATATCAATCAGGGTGTGTACTTCTTTGCGTTTATCATTGTTGCTCACCTGCACGCCTACACTGCTTGTTGGGCGTGCGCGTGTTTCGCAAGTTAATAAACCGCAGCTTCGCTCATATTGCTGGCTGTGTGATGCACTAATAGTTGACGCGGGCGCTTGCGATTTAGACTCAACAAAGGTTTCTTTATTCGTTACAACAAACCAGTCGTAGCCTTGCGCTTGGGTAAGCTCAGCCGCGTGTAATAATGCATAGTCACCTGCATCTGCTACGTTGTTTGACACACTTTTAAACTCTACTCGGTATTGATCGTCGCTAATTTTTTGCTCGCTGTAACCTTGTGAGCCATTATTCGCGGCGCGGTAATCAGGTTTAGATGCGCAACCCGCCATAAGTAAAATACTGATAATTAAAATAGATGTTTTCATAATTCACCTCGTTTTATACACATTATTATTTATTTAACTGCCACTTTGCACTAATTGCTTGCTGCTCTTGCGCTCTATCTAGTGGTGCGCCGCTGATCAAGCTGTCTATAACAGCATCTAACTCACTGTTATTAGACGCCGCTTGATATTGCGCGCCATTATTACTTTGCTGCGTGGCTGTTTGCGCTTTAATTTGCCAACCGCTTTGCGTTTTACATGCAATACTTGTTTGCGTTGTGTTGTTTGAACTTAGTGCATACTGCCTACAAAGCTCACCTTGCTGATTTTTAAAACTAAGCTGCGCGCTAAATACTGAGCCATCAATTTGCTCATACTCTCCACTACTTAGCTGTGTATTAAGGGCTGAGGCTATGCTACTGGCTACTAAATTTTGCGACTCATTGGGTTGTAAATAACTAGTCATTGCAATACCAAATACCACGGCAACACTTGCAGCTATTGCTAAGCTTTTATTAGCCGAGTGCTTAGCCTTTTGCCAAGGCGTTAAGGTTACTACATTACTGTTTAACGTGTTTTTTGTCGTTGCTGTATCAAGCTTTACAACCGTTTTAGCTAATGAGTCACTAAGTGGTGCGTCGTCAATACTTGTTGCGTGCTCTTTTACTAACATGTCTACTTCGCTAAATTCTGCAAGTCGCATTACTAGCTCATCATCGGTTTCAAGGGCTTTGCGCACTTGCTCCATTTCGTGCTCGCTTAGTTCTGAGTCTAAAAAGGCGCTAAGTGTTTCGTCGTTAATGTTCATACTTGCTCCTTTTTAAAGTCGGGTTTTATTAAGTTATAAAGTGTACTGCGTGCTCGTGATAATTTACTCATTACACTGCCTATAGGTATATCGAGTGTATGTGCTACGTCTTTATAGGCCATGCCCTGCACTGCCACCAGCGATACGATGGCGCGTTGCTCTTCGGGTAATTGCCCAAGTGCGGTATTTACATTTTTAAGCATTTGTTTGTTTTCTAGCGTTTGGTGCTCATTACTTGTAATTGGCTCTGGTAATATATCGGCCTGGGCCGTATTTTGCCTTACCTTGCGTGAGCGGTATTCGTCTATCCACACATTGCGGCAAATTTTAAACGCCCATTTAGCAGGCTCAACGTCATCCGGAATGCCTTTTACTAATAGTTTTTCAATTGTTATTTGCACTACATCGTCTGCATCTGCTTTACTACCCGTTAGCGAATAGGCAAAACGCCTAAGCATGGGCAATAAGGTTTTTAATGTTTCGTTCATTGATTTTTACCCCTTTTATAAAGAAGACGATTCAAAAAAACATTTATTCCCAAATAATCAAAATAATTTGAATAATGAAATATTTTTATGTGTTAAACGTTAACTAACTAGCATGATAAATTTAATAAAAGTAACCCACTATGAACATGAAAAAAGTCCGCGTTAAACACATAATAGCCGCCTCACTTTGCATATTTAGCGCAACGAGTTCTGCCAATATAGTGAGAGTCGATCAAGTGCTTGGGCAGTTAAACCCAATAGAGCAGCGTATTGAACAAACTATAGAGCGTGCACAGCTCCTGCCACTTCCGGTGCCTGTACCACAAGTTTCGATTGATGAACTAAAAGCTCAAATAAGTGAGCCAATTAGCAGCTTACCTAATGTGCTTAACATTAATATAAATAGCCAAAACACCGCATTTGTTGAAGTAGAGCTAGAAAACGGCTTTAGAGCAATAGAGCGCCAATGGTTATTAATGGCAAATAGCCAACAACTTAATACCCTAAAACAGCAAAATGTAACCATTGTGTCGGTAAAAAATTACAACGCACTTAACATGAGCTTAGTGCGCTTTAACGCCCCCCAAGGTGTTAATTCTAAAAGTGAATTATTGAAAGCACTTAACTTAGATGAGTCTGCAATACTTGACCGAAACCACATATACCAAGCGCAAACAGGCGAGCCTACCGCAAAAGTAACACCAAATAACTCTATTGCCCCCTACTGCACACAAAGCGTAAAAATTGGCATGATCGACAGCGCTATTAATACCAAACACAGTGCTTTTAAAGGCGCAAATATCACTACGCAAAGCTTTTTACCACAAGGGTTAAGCTCGCCAAATTTACACGGCACCGCCATTGCAGGGCTAATTACAGGTAAAGGCGCAAAACTTAACCCGCTTTTAAGCAATGCTCAGCTTTACAGTGCCGAGGTGTTTTATAGGCAATCTGAATATGCACAAGGGGCTACATTATTTGCCATAGTAGAAGCACTTAACTGGTTAGTAAGTAATAAAATACCCGTAATAAATATGAGCCTAACGGGGCCAAATAACGCAGTTTTAGAAGCAAGTATTACTGCCGCAATAAAACAAAACGTGTTAATTGTAGCTGCTGCAGGTAACCAAGGGCCGGCGTCGCAGCCGTTATACCCAGGTGCGTATAAAAGCGTGATAGCGGTAAGTGCTATTGATGCAAATAACCAAATTTATAGATGGTCAAATAAAGGTGATTACATAGACTTTGCAGCCCTTGGTGTAAATGTTGTTACAAGCCAAGGCAATGGAAAATTTGGGAGGGAGTCGGGTACGTCAATGGCGGCGCCGCATGTAAGCGCGGCATTAAGTTGTTTATTGTTAAAGCATGGTAATAATAAAACCAAAGCACTTAACGAGCTTACATCGCTGGCCGTCGACTTAGGCGAGCAAGGCAAAGACACCACCTTTGGTTATGGTGCCATTTACCCACCTAAAAATGCACTTTAACTGACGCCGATAAAACCGATTGCGTATAGGTATTGCTACTAAGCTTTGATTGATAATCGCCATATTCAGCCTCGGCTATGAGTGTTACGTGCTCAAATAAAGCTAGGTTATAAAACGCATTAACGACATTTCTGTGCTCATCTCGCGACGGTATTTGCTCAAAAAAATCATCCGTTGTTTGCTCATCGTAATCTTTATTTTGACAACGCCAGCCAGCCCCCACTTTATTCGCTACATTAAAGGCCGTAAATTTGTGCGTAACTTTAGTAGTAAAACCGTAGCCGTTAAAGTCGTATTGGTTGTCGTCGGCGTTTTCTTTATCAGCACTTAGCGCTGCCATTAACATGGTTTGGCCATTATTTATAAAATGATAAAGCGCTACATCCCCACCTACGCCGTCGGCATTACGTGCTTTTGCAGTAACAAAACGTTTAGCTTTGGTTTTTACACTCATACGCAAGTACGTACGCGGGTTTAAAAAATGGCCATAGTAGGCGCTGGCTTGATTAAAATGTAAAAATGTTTCGCCATCTACATTTGCTTTTGCGCCATCGTAACGAACCCCTAGCTCATGGCTATTAAAGCTATAACTGCCATCTAAACCGTATTGATGCAGGTCTAAATCGTATTGATCAAACTCATCGTAGTCTTGTTGTTCAAACTTATAGCTTGAGGTTAATTTAGCGCTTTTAGTTAATTGCCATTTTGCATTAACACCGGCTGCGGTTTTTATGCCGCTGTCGCTTTGCGACGAAATATCGTCAAGCTCCTGAACAGAGAGCGCCGAGTTACTTAATACCCCAACTTCAGCATCAGCATTTAGCTCAAAGCTACTTTTAAAGGGCTTATTTTGCTCAGCTGTTTTAATGTGGTTAGTTTGTGCAAGCACCGCTTGAGCACTAAAAACACACAATGTGGCGGTTATAACTGCTTTCATATTTATTCTCCAACAGGCCGAATAGGTTTGCCCATTCGGCATTTGTGCAAGCACTTGGCGTATTAAAGGCCTAGGTCTAAATCGTTAGTAATGTTGGTTACTACTTCACTTGCGGTGCTAAGTGCTACATCGTTACTAATTTGATCAGTAACCGCTGCACTCACCTGCCCGCTAACACTTTGCTGTACCGTGCTTTGTAAACTACTAACCGTACTGTCTTGCACACTGGCAATTAAAGATTGCTGAACATTGCTTACTACTTCATTACTGGTATTAATAGCATCACCCGCTTGCAGTGCAGAACTCACTGAGTTTGCAGCCGTATTAGTAATTGCTAATTGGTTTGTAAGCTCACCCGCATTAAGCGTATTAGTTGCATTAGTTGCATCAGCTTGTGTAACTGAATCGGTAGCGCTGCCCACATTTGAAAGTAAAGAAGCATCGGCTGGTACGTCGGTAGTGTCTGGCTGAATGCCTTGTTCAGAGGTAACAGAAAGTAATGACGACTGGCTCACAGCGGTTGTTAAATTACCCGCCGATGAGGTTAACTGCGCTGTTGCATCGAGCGCTGTATTGGCTGTGGTATTGCCTGTGGCATTCAAAGACGAGGCCGATGCATTTAATGAATTATTTAAAGATCCGCTTGCAGATGCAACTAATGTATTTGCAGGCTCTGCGGCCTCGCTGCTTTCTTGCGCTGGAGTTTGCGTGTTATTCGCCGTTGAATCTGTGTTTTGCGAATCATCAGCCGTTACTTGTGTATCGTTAGATACGTTTGACTCGTTGCTACCACTGGCTGTTAAACCATTTTGTGAAAGCGCAATAGATGTAGATGTTTGTTGCTGCGCCGACGTTGACTGAGATAGTTCAATATCAGCGGCGTGCACTGCACCTGTAAAAGTACACACACCGCTTAACATCATTACGCTTACAATTTTATTTAATTTAGTCATTGTTTTGTCCTCTAGTTTGTCGGATTGACATAAAGAAGACGATTTACAAAAACACTTTATTCCAAAAATAATTAAAAATTATAATAACGTTACTTAATTATTTAAGTTTCATACTCTTAAATATAAATTACTCGTTTATTGCGTTAGCGTTTCACTGTTTTGGATCAGCAATAACAGCTCGGCAGTGGCGGTAGCATCAGCCAATGCGCGGTGATGGCTGGTTAAATTTAAATTAAAATGCGCGCTGAGGTTACCAAGCGAATACGACTTTAAGCCTTTAAACGCTCTGCGCGATTCAACCACGGTGCACATTTTTGGCATTTTAAAAAAGTGCCCTGCAATCTCGCATTCTTTTTTAATAAAACCGTAATCAAAGTTCACGTTATGAGCTACAAAAATACTGCCTGCAAGTTTATCTAACAGTGGCTTGGCTATATCGGCAAATACAGGCGCGTTGCAAACCATGCCATCGCTTATGCCGGTCAATTTAGTAATAAAGCTTGGGATATGGCGCTGCGGATTAATAAGTGTCGTCCAGGTATCAATTACTTTACCGTGCTGCACTTTAACAATGCCAATTTCGGTAATGCGGTTACCGCCTTTTAAGCCGCCCGTGGTTTCTATATCAACCACGCTGTAAATACGGTTAGGGTCTACAAACCACTTAACTGCAGCAATATGTACTGTAAAACCCACATTTTTTAAATTATCAATGGTGGTTAATTGGTTGCGCCTAAGTTTATCGCCTGGGGCTTTTACCTCTTCAAAATGTACTTGGCCATTATTAATAACCATTAAGTCGGGGTAGCCGTCTTTTAGCTGTAAATAGTGTTTACTCATTGCCGTTAAGTGCGCAATTAACGCTTCAAGCGGGCTGTTTAAAATAAGTGCCTCTAGTGGCTCTAATAAATTGCTGCGCCATCTAAATAAACCATTGGGCTGCTCAAAATATTGCGCGGCATGTTTACATACCAAATTAAGCAGCGCCTGATTAGTGCCGCAGCTTTTTAAACGTGCGTCAATTTGCGTGCTTTGTGCTTCATAAAAATTACCAAGCTGCAAAACTTGCGGGTAAATATCAAATTCATTACACGGTGGGTAAGGCGATTCAATAAATAACTCGTGCCAAAATACTAAGCCAAACAAGCTTTGCCAAAGCGTGTTTTCGGTATTAAATACAGCCATACCTTCGCGAGTATAATAATCGTTTACGCCCTGCTCTACTTCACCTCGGTACAGTTCATCTATTTCTAGCACGCACTGAGTGTCGGCAAGCATGGCACTTAAACGCGAACGTGTTTTTTTATTAAACTTACGCATTAAAAAATCGTCAGCAAAATAAAGTAAATCATCAGTAAGTGGGTTTTCGATAATGGCTTCTAACCGTGCTTTTACCCACTCTTTATTACCAAGCCTGTATTGCTCTCTTATTTGAATTTCTTGTGCTTCGCTATCATCCACGCACCCTTCAAGTAAACTAAAAGCAAGTTCGCTATCAACTGTTTTTAGCTGCCTATAAAGCCTAACTAATAGTTTGTTTTTTAATACAACGGCAATTGCACCATGTGCAGCTTGCACTAAAACCTGTGACGCTAAAGCAACATAGTCGCTCTCATCTGTAATATTTTTAAATGCTAACCGGTAACGGTTTAATAAATAGTTTGATTGCGCTTCGTCAAGTGTTTCAAAACGCGACAAGCTCTCGCTGTGTCCTTCGCGCGTAGCGGTTAAGCCTAAGTCTCGCATTACAAAACGATTTTGATGATTTACATCACCACCGCTTAGTTTGCCTGCAAATAAAAACTCAAAATACTCGTAGTAATCACTGCGGTTATTAATTACATACTGGCTATAAAGTGGCGCAAGCTCTTGTGGGCGTGCTTTAAAAAACTCACGCGCAATATCCACCAGCGCGCCTTTAGCGGCGCTCTTTTTAAAGCTTATTTGCTCACTGTAATTACTTAGCAACTCAACCAAAGAAGGCTTAGTTAAGTGTGCTAAAAGCTGCGAATAATGCTGCTCGTTTGGCTCAAATAAAATGCCGGCTTTTTTTAGCGTATAAATAGCCTGATGCGGCGAGGTTATTTCTTCATAATTAAGCGATTGCGCCTGCACTAAATAAGGCTTTCGCGAGTATACCCGCGCCAACATGCACTGGCTTTGCTCATCTAGCTGATTAATTTTACTAATGAATTCGCTGTGTTTGGGCTCAAGTAAATGCATACATTTACTTGTTACAAACTCAATAAGCTCTCTAAAATGCGCTAAATAGTATTTTGCTGGTAATTCTTTTTTCATAATATCGCCACAACTGTATATAAAAACAGTATCTAGCATTTGTGCTTATTATTCAATCTTAAACTTGTAACTAAAACACGCTATAGTGGGCTTATTAAAGCAAATTCATTAAAAATAAAGGACTTACCATGAGCGCGCATCCGTACGATGTTTTATCACTCAATAACGGCGCAAATATTATTTTTACGCCTTGCCCTGGCACAAAAACACAAAACCTAGCGGATTCAATCGCCACATTAAAAGCGGCTGGCACTCACATGCTGCTTTCACTTATGCCGCAAAAGGAGCTTGAAAAAAACAACGTACAAACAATTAATACTGAGTGCAATAAGCACGATATAACCTGGTTTTATTTACCAATAAATGACGACGAAGCACCCAAACAACCTTTTACATCAAGCTGGAACACCCACAAAACCGACATATTACAGGCCATACAACACAAACAAACCATTGCCATACATTGCAAAGGCGGTACAGGCCGCACAGGGTTGGTCGCTGCGCTTATTTTAAATTCGGCAGGTTACACAAAAGAAGAGGTATATAGCTTAGTACAAGGTATTCGCCCTAAAGCACTCACTATAGAGCTGCAAAAAGAATACTTTAATAACTTTGAGGTGTGAGGGGAAAACTGGGGAATATCTTAACGCTCATTATTAGTTACCCTTGGTAAGCTTTGCCACTTATTAGCAGTAACTAATCGTAATTATGTAAACCATAAAACCACCGAATAGGAATGAGCCAAAACCTGCAGGCCTAAATGTACTTTTAAATTTTTGAGCAGACCACACAGCAATTAAGTACACCTCGCTCTCCTAAAAACTAATGGCCGCATAGGGTAATACAGTCGCACTTGACTAAAGTTAGCTAAAGAATCGCGAAAGCTAAGTGCTTTGCGCCTCTTTGATACCAATCCGCTTAATTAAGTGATCTATTTTGAGGATGGAAAAACGTGTTGATAGCTAGACAAAAAACACGCTATTTAGTTGTTCTCGGCAATTGCTCCTGCATTGCTCTACCTTCTGCATCCATGCAGTCGTAAATGAGAGTTTTTTAACGCTGATAGCGACACATTTAGCCTCTTAAACTGATTAACTATTATTGCGGATTGGTATAATACTGTTGCTATTAGACTTGCAAGCTCATGTAGCAAAAACGATCATCTTCTCTATCGACAGCAAATCCGATGCGGCTATATAATTTAAATGCAGGGCTACGCTGAAATACTTTTAGATCTATGAATTTGACGCCTTGTTGACGAGCCATATCAACTACTTTAGCAATAACGTGAGCACCATAACCTTTGTTTTGATAAGCAGTTTCAATCTGAATATCGCGAAGTTGGCAACGCCCTTCTTCAAACGATAAGCGCACGACACCTATGTGTTGCTCCTTACACAAAATATCAAAATTTTTAAGGTTTTTGGTAGCTTGATAAACGTCTTCTACATCCCAATCTACCGCATACATTTCGTAATAGGGTTTCATATTGCTAAACGTAAACTGTGCGGCAGCCTTTAAGTCTTCAGTAGCAACAATCTCTAGCATCCATCTAGCCTCAAAAAAGAATTAATGCTCAAAAAAACTAAGTAACTACTGCACCACTACTCTACGACATTTGTCGTTTTATAAACCGACAATGTTCCTATATTCAATGCATTTACCTTAACCCCCAAATAACCACCTGTAAACAAATACTAAACCTCATATCAGTTTATGCAATTGCAAAGTATTGAATCTAACGCCTTTAAGCTAATACCTTTAAACTAAATCCCTTAAATTAAAACCTTCAAAGCACTGCTTAATTTATACACGCCAAACCCTTTATACCCGCACAAATGTATTCAGCCGTAGCGCTTTACGATATTATACTCCTTTATATTCAATTTATATTTCAGGGCATATAATGACAACGCACACACCGCCTTCCCACTCAGCCAACACAGCTGAAAACACCTCTCTTTTTTACGTAATATTTATATCGGCCGTGGCTGCTATTGGTGGCTTTTTATTTGGTTTTGACTCAGGTGTTATTAACGGCACGGTGTCGGCACTCGGTAAGGCATTTAATTCAAGCAGTGTGGCTACGGGCTTTAACGTAGCGTCTGTGTTACTTGGCTGCGCCTTAGGTGCGCTTGCTGCGGGGCCGCTGGCTGATAAGTTTGGTCGCCGTGCAATTATGATCATCACTGCGATTATTTTTGCCATTAGTGCATTTGGTTCGGGCATTAGCGAAAGCTCTGCGGAGTTTATTTTTTACCGTTTATTTGGTGGTTTAGGTATTGGTGCTGCATCAGTATTAGCGCCAGCTTATATTGCAGAAGTTGCGCCACCAGCACTACGTGGTCGTTTAGCTACATTACAACAACTCGCTATTGTATTGGGTTTATTTGCTGCTTTTTTAAGTAACTACTTAATTGCTGATGCAGCAGGCAGCGCGCAAAATATTTTAATGCTTGATATAGCCGCTTGGCGCTGGATGTTTTGGGCTGAGCTTGTGCCTGCAATACTGTTTTTAGTGGGTGTGTTGTTTATTCCTGAGTCGCCTCGTTATTTAGTGGCGCAAGGTAAAGTGGATGATGCAAAAGCGGTATTTAGCAAAATTTCAGACGACAATGCAGATAAACAAATAAGCGATGTAAAACGCTCATTGCATAGCGACACAAAGCCAAGTATTCGCGATTTATTTATTGATAACAGTAAAAAAGTACACCCAATTGTTTGGGTGGGTGTTGCGCTGAGTGTATTTCAGCAATTTGTGGGTATTAACGTGGTGTTTTATTACGGCTCAGAGCTGTGGCAAGCCGCTGGGTTTGACGAGTCGCAATCGCTATTTATAAATGTACTCGCAGGTACTACTAATATTGTATCGACCTTTATTGCCATTGCCCTAGTTGACAAAATTGGCCGTAAACCACTGCTCTTAGTAGGCAGTATTGGTATGTTTATTAGCTTAAGCGCGCTTACTTATATATTTGGCAGTGCAGGCCTTGATGAAGCAGGCAAACTTGCCCTTAGCGATAACATGGGTACGTTTGCGCTGATTATGGCTAACTTATTTGTGGTATTTTTTGGCTTAAGTTGGGGCCCTGTTGTATGGGTATTATTAGGCGAAATGTTTAATAACCGTATTCGTGGGGCAGCACTTGCTGTTGCAGCTAGTGCGCAGTGGATTGCTAACTTTGCCATTACCATGACCTTCCCTATTATGCTTGCCAACATTGGCCTTGCCGGTGCTTATGGCTTTTATGCGTTATCGGCACTTATAAGCATATTTTTTGTTGTTAAATACATTAAAGAAACGCGCGGTAAAACGCTCGAATCTATGTGATTTTTAAAAGCGGTGATATTAATCACCGCTTTGCTTTTACATACAATGGCGTTATTTAAGAGTGATTGTTTGGATGAGCTAAACGTTAATTAATAAATATATTTTAAACTGCTGTTAATACGTAAACGCTCCTTTTACCAGCAAGCTTTTACTACCAAAGTTTATAGCTACCGATTGCATACTTAAATATCACTACAGCTCAATACGTTAGCGAAACTTTTAACTTAAGTTAAGGTTGAATAGCAATCTACGCTCATTTATTTTAACTTTATAACCATTGCCGTATTACCTTTTATTATTACTAATCTATTTAAATTCCTTTTTAGAATATCAAAAATTAGCTATTGTCCGCCCATTCCAACTTTATGTATTTACTAAAATGAAAAAACAGTTAATTTCAGGCTTAGCTTTAACGTGTGCGTTAGGTTCGTTCAGTGCATTTGCTACTAATGGTTATTTTACTCACGGCTATGGCATGACCCACAAAGGCATGGCTGGCGCAGGTGTAGCGCTGTCAGAAGAGTTAATGTCTGGCGCTAATAATCCAGCAACCTTTTTACCTAATGGAACAGAGCTATCACTGGGCTTAGAGCTTTTTTCACCTGAACGAAAATATACTGCATCAAAAGTAGATACTTTTTACCCTGGCGCATTTTATCTTGAAGCAAAAACACAAAAAAGCGACAACACCGTATTTGTAATTCCAGAGTTTGCTATTGGCCATCAATTAAATGAAAAAGTAAATATTGGTTTATTAGTGTATGGCAACGGCGGTATGAATACCGAGTACGGCGCAGAATCCTCTCCTGAGGGGACTTTTTACGCTGGTACAACGGGCGTTGATTTAAAACAACTCTTTATTAGCCCAACAGTAAGCTATGAGTTGAATGAACAAACACGCCTTGGTGTATCCCCTATTTACGTGGTGCAACAGTTTGAAGCGCAAGGGCTTGGAAACTTTGCTCCTTTTTCGCAATCACCAGAAGCGCTCACAAATAATGGCACCGATACAAGCACAGGCTTAGGCATTCAACTAGGTATTAGCCAAGATATAAATTCGTCATTAAGCTGGGGGGCGAGTTACCGCTCATCAGTGTCTATGCAAGAGTTTGATAGCTATAAAGGTTTGTTTGCAGAGCAAGGCGGATTTGATCTACCAAGTTCGTTTCAACTTGGCGCAGCCTACAAGCTTACCCCAAGTAATCAGGTTGTATTTGACTGGCAAAAAATAAATTACAGCGAAGTAAAAAGTATTGCAAATCCAATCAGTAACTTGGTGTCAGCACCTTTAGGGGCTAACGCCGGCGCTGGGTTTGGCTGGAACGATATGACTATTTATAAGCTTGGCTATCAGTGGCAACGTACATCGCAACAAAAAATTCGTTTTGGGGTATCTTATACCGAGCAACCTATTCCTTCATCAAACGTTTTGCTTAATATTTTAGCCCCGGGCGTTCAAGAGTGGCATTTTACTACTGGCTTTAGCCATTCTTTTACCAACAAGGTACAATTAAACGCTATGGCTTTTTATTCGCCAGCAAAAAAAGTAACGGGTGCTAACTACTTAGCGCCTAATCAACAATTATCAATCGAAATGAAACAAACCGGTTTAGGCGTTTCTATTGTTTGGGAAATTTAAAAATGATAACAGAATTCACCCCAGTATCGGCTGCAATAGGCGGGGCATTAATAGGTATAGCGTGTACGTTATTACTGGTTTTATACGGAAAATTGCGGGCATATCAGGCATTGTTAAGTCTGTATTCGCTAAAGCAAATTCAGACTCTCGTTGGCAGTTATACTTTATTTTAGGGTTGTTGTTGGCAGGAGTGGCTGTAAGGGTATTTGCGCCTTCTTTATTAGAAGGCGAATTGCAATTACCGCCTTGGCTTATTGTTGTTGCAGGGCTTTTAGTTGGCGCTGGTACAACGTTAGCTAATGGGTGCACAAGTGGCCATGGTGTGTGCGGCATGTCGCGCTTTTCTACTCGCTCTTGGGTTGCAACATGCACATTTATGCTTGTCGCCTTCATTACAGCAAACCTTGTAGGATAAATAATGAAAGCAATTATGATGGTTGTTATAGGCTTTATATTTGGCTTAGGACTTATTATTAGCGGGATGACAAACCCCGCTAAAGTGATTAACTTTCTTACTTATGGAAACCAATGGGACGCAAGCTTAATTATAGTGATGGCTGTTGCCATGCTAATAATGATGCTTACATGGTTATGGGTTGCAAAAAAAGAGAAGCCACTTCTTTCAGGAACGTTTAATTTAAGTGATTTAAAAAAAATTGATGCGCGCTTAATTATCGGCTCGGTACTTTTTGGTTTAGGCTGGGGTTTAAGTGGTATATGCCCAGGCCCGGGTTTGGTTCAATTGGTGTCTCTTAAAATGGAGTTTTTATTATTTTTTGCAGCCGTGCTAGGCGGTATGTGGTTAGCCAAAAAAGTATAATATTTGCTGCCGACTAAACTCGGCAGCTACTTTTACCCAAACAAAGGTACATAACTTGCTGCAATATATATAAAACTATATTGAACAGGTTTAAGTTATGCTAAATAAAGCGCTGGAATTTTCTAACAGCACACCTTGGTTAGGCGCAGCGTCCTCCCTTTTACTTATAGCTATACTACTGTTTTTAGTTCGTTTTTTTGTGATGTACTGGCTAAAAAAATGGACTTCAAAAACCAAACTTATATTCGATACTTTACTAATAGAGTCAATATCTAAGCCGCTAACACTGTGCACAATTATTGTGCTACTCACCATTTTAGAGCACGACACCTTCATTATTAGTACTTCTATTTCTCAACAAATTCCTTTTAATAGCATTAATATTGTACTAGCTCTACTGGCACTTATTATGTTTTTAGACCGCTTTATTATTGGCACTATTAATTACTATGGCAAACAATCTGCCGTTGTTTTTAATTCAAAAAGCATAATTAAAGGCGTGATACGCGTTACATTATCATCCGTAGGAATACTAGTATTAATGGGCACGTTAGGTATTTCTATTACACCCATTATTGCCTCGTTAGGTATTACATCACTGGCTGTTGCCCTTGCTTTACAACCTACCCTCGAAAACTTTTTTTCTGGCGTGCAGCTAGTGATAGATAAACCCATAAGAGTGGGCGATTTTATTGAGCTTGAATCAAAAGAACAAGGCTTTGTAGATCACATAGGCTGGCGCTCTACATGGGTTAAAATGCTACCTAATAATATGATTATTATACCTAATAGCCAATTATCTAAATCGCGTATTATTAATTACTTTTATCCTGAAAGAGAGCTAAGCGTCCCTGTAGATATAAGCGTGCATTACGATTCAGATTTAGAGTTTGTTGAGCAAGTAACACTTGAAGTGGCTCGCGAAATACTTATTTCACACGAATGGGGCGTTGATGATTACAATACCTTTGTGGTTTTTCATACCTTTGATAGATCAAGCATTAACTTTACGGTAATGCTTAGAGCTAAAGAATACTTTAATCGCTTTTGGGTAAAATCTGCTTTTATAAAAGCCCTGCATAAACGCTATAAAAAAGAAGGTATTGTAATCCCCTTCCCTATTACGGCTATTAACACTACTCAAGAAGCCGCTAAATTTAATAGTGATAAAAAGGTGCAAGGCGACACTTAAAACAAAGCGCGAGTAACTCTCGCGCTAATAAGTATTAAAACTTGTAGGTTATTTGCCCAATAATTTCACGAGGGCTGCCAGGAAAGTGGCCGTTTCGCTCACTAAATCCACTAACCGCGTATTCTTTGTCAAACAGGTTATTAATATTTACACTCAGTAATACGTCGTCAAAGCGACTCGTCCAGCTCATATCAAATACGGTAAATGGTTTTACTTTTTGGCCACTTGTACTAAGTTGCTCACTTACGTAATTTGCACCAAATGCAATTGATGAGTCAATTGAATCAATAGCGTAGCGAGTCCATAAACCTGCCTGGTGGCGTGGTGCATTAGCAAAGCGCGAACCGTCTCCAAATGTATTTGAAAGCGTATCACCCGTTACGCCGTCTACCACTTGCGTATCGTTGTAAGCGTAGTTGGCCGTTACGGTCCAGTGCGCTGACAAATCACCGACTAAAGTTGTTTCAAATCCTCGGCTTTCTACTTCACCTATATTTAAAAGTGCAGCAATGCCATCCCCTGCTCCCGTATCGTCAGGGTTGCTCATTACCACGTTTTCTTTATTAATTTGGTAAATTGCAAAGGTGCTCATTATTTTGCCGTCGAGCCATTGGTTTTTCATACCCAGCTCGGTTTGCTTACCGGTTTCTGGTTCTAAATTACCTTCGCCTTCTACATCTTCTTGATCGGCTGACGATGTAGGATTAAAGCTCTCTGAGTAGTTAATATATACCGATGTGTTTTCTACTGGTTGGTAGGTCACAGCAACGCGCGGCGTTATGTCGTTATCTGAGTAACTAAAGCCAGTTTCTTGATTAAACTCTTTAAAATGGTCATAGCGCAAACCTGCAATAATTGTCCACTGCTCGCCTATGCTAATTACGTCTTGTGCATACACACCAAATCGGTCGGTATCAACGCCATCGCGGTTCATGTCGGTGAGGTTATAAGTGCTTGGGTCGGTTTCACCGTAGTTTAAATTAAAAATATTTAAATTAGCGACGCCATCGGCCTCATATCGAGCACGAAAGTAGTCATATTCGGTATCAACGGTGTGGTAATCACCACCAAATAAAAACTGATGTGTTAATTGTCCTTGTCCAAAGTTATAAACAAAGTCGGTGGTTACACTTGCCTCTTTATTGGCACGAAATTGCTTACGGTATTCACGCTTAATCGTTTCATCGTCAATATTGGCAACGCCATCACCATTTACATCTACCCAGCTTTGCGACTCATGGTAGGCTTGGTCTCGCTCGTTATCCATGTAACGAAACGTAGTACTTAACGAAAAATCATCATTAAAATAATGGCTAAGTTCTGCTTGAAGCACCAAAGCTTCCATATTTTGATAATCAAACGACTCATTGGCGTTATAACTTGGGTCAACTAAAAAGTTGCCGTTGTCATCTACCGGTACGCCACGTAAGCGGTTTCCGCCTAGGTCTTGTTTAATGTAGTCAACACTTGTGGTTAGGGTTGTTGAATCTGTTAAATCAAATAACAATCCACCTGTCAGCTCGGTGTTTTTTGAGTCTGCATTGTTACGAAAGCTGTCTTGCTCTTCATAGTAACCACCCAATCTATAAGCCATTGTATCGCTTAAACCACCTGTCATATCAAGTGATGCACCACGGGTGTTGTAGTTACCTAAAGTAAGCTTTAGTTCGCGTTTTTGTGTGTAGCTTGGCTTTTTGGTTACGTAATTAATCATCCCACCAGGTTCGCCACCGCCATACAAAGCAGAGGAAGGCCCTTTTAATACTTCAACACGTTCAACATTAAATAACTGCGGTACACCAAAGCCCGAATATGGGTCGCCACGCACACCATCATAAAATACATTGGCGTCATCTCTAAAACCACGAAAAGTTACACCTGAGTAGCTGTATTCACTCACACCCGCAATTGAGCGGTATAAATCGGTAATGTCGCGCGCGGCTTGGTCAATAATAAGTTGCTCGGTTAATACCTGCGCAGATTGCGGTAATTTAATAAGATCTAAATCCGTTTTAGTACCAATTTTACTTTCGGTTTCTAGGTAAAATTGCTGGGCACGGCCAGTTACTTCTATTTTTTCAATATCGTTATTTTGCTCGGCAAATGCCACATTAGAAAAAGCAGAAAAAGACGCAGCAATACTGAGCGCCAAATATTTTTGGTTAAACATATTGATCCAAAGAAGAGGTTTATAAAACGCTGCGAATGATAACGACTATCATTAACATGTGCAATGTAAATAATTTCATATTCATCCTTATTTTTCGAATGAAGAGTTTTTGAGTAACACACTAAATTTGCAGCTCAGCATTAAAAAATTAATTAGCATTACTGGAATACGGAATTGATATAATATAACATACCTTTAATTGTAATTTAGTAAGATTATTAAATGATAAATAAACTGCCCGTCACAGTGTTATCAGGTTTTTTGGGGGCTGGTAAAACCACTGTACTTAGCCATATTCTTAATAACAGACAAGGTAAAAAAGTGGCTGTTATAGTTAACGATATGAGCGATATAAATATCGATGCAGCCACTATTAAAAACGATGTATCGCTCAATCACTGTAACGAAAAGCTCGTTGAAATGAGCAACGGTTGTATTTGCTGCACCCTACGAGAAGACTTACTTGTTGAAGTGGGCAAACTTGCCAAAGATGGGCGTTTTGATTACCTCGTTATTGAATCAACCGGTATTTCTGAGCCATTACCTGTAGCCGAAACCTTCACATTTTCCGATGAAAATGGCGTCTCACTGGGTGATATTGCCACCCTTGATACTATGGTAACGGTGGTTGATGCCGTTAACTTTTTAAACGACTACGAACAAGCAAATGATTTACAAGATACTGGCGAATCGTTAGGAAAAGACGACGAGCGAAGCGTAGCCGACCTACTTGTTGACCAAGTTGAATTTGCCGATGTAATCTTAATTAGTAAAACTGATTTAATTACAAACGATGAATTAAATAAACTCACTGCCATTTTAAATACGCTTAATACTCAAGCTAACATTATTCCTATTTCAAACGGCCATATTAATATTAACGAAGTGCTAAACACCGGTTTATTTAATTTTGAACGTGCCCAACAAGCACCGGGGTGGCTTAAAGAAATGCGTGGTGAACATATTCCCGAGACTGAAGAGTATGGTATTAGCAGCTTTAATTACACTGCGCGCCGCCCATTTGACCCAGAAAAGTTTTATAACTTTCTTCATAGCACCGAACAATTTGGCAAACTTATTCGCTCAAAAGGGTATTTTTGGTTAGCAACACGCCCTTTATTTTGCGCGCAGTGGGGCCAAGCAGGCGGTATAGCTCATTACGGATTTGCTGGTATGTTTTTTAAAGCCATCCCCCAAAAAGACTGGCCTACAGAGCCTGAGCTGCTTGCTGACATAAATAATAAATGGGTAGAGCCCTTTGGTGACATGCGCCAAGAGCTTGTGTTTATTGGTCAATCATTAAATAAACAAGCGATGATTAAAGCGCTTGATGACTGCCTACTACCAGAAGATGCGGTACTTAAGGGAAAGGACTTTTGGAGAACCTATAACGACCCGTTTCCTATTTGGGAGGAAGAGTAATGAATGCCCTAGCCCCAATAACTGCGCAAATAAAGCCTGCGGAACCGCTGTACCGAAAAGCAGCTAAAGAGTGTGCCGCCGATGTATTGCCACAAATTTATAACCAAGACACTAACATTGTTATTTGGCAAAGAGACCTTGAGCAAACATTAACAAATGCAGTTAATACTCTCATTAGCGCAAATGCTTTAAAGCCACTAGAGCTTGCGGTATCGCCCGATGATGCGTTTGAGCAATTAATAAAAACGCTTAAGCCAGAAGATAATAACCGCGATGAAGTTAAAGCGCTGTGTGAAGATATCGCACTGTTGGTTGAAATGTTTTGCTGCCTGTTTGATTTAAAACGCGCCGGTTTAAGGCTAAAAATATTAGATAAACCCATGTGCCCGCGTTTTCATGTAGACAAAATTCCCTGCCGGCTAGTTACTACCTATCAAGGTGTTGCTACGCAGTGGTTAAGTCACAGCGATGTAAACCGCTCAAAGCTAGGTACTGGTAATTTAGGTAAACCCGATGAAGAGTCTGGCTTATTTAAAAGCCTAAATAATATTAATCAACTCAAGCAAGGTGATGTTGCCCTGCTTAAAGGCGAGTACTGGGATGAAAACGAAGGTGCAGGGCTTGTACATCGCTCACCAGCGGTGGCTGCAAACGAGCAACGCTTATTACTTACGCTCGATTTTATCTAAAATTTGTTGTGGTGATAAACGCTAAGCTAGTGCGCGTTTATCACCCTAGCGATTACTTCGTACAAACCTTGTGTATTTACAGGTTTAGATACAAAATCGTCCATGCCCACACTTAGACAGCGCTGTTTATCGTCTTCGTAGGCATTAGCGGTAATTGCAATAATGGGCACATGTGCCTTAGTGTTTACTTCGTTAGCACGTATGGTTTGGGTACATTCGTAACCATCCATATTTGGCATTTGGCAATCCATTAAAATTAAGTCAAAGGTGTTACCCTTAAGCACTTTTAACGCTTCAATTCCATCGTTAGCCATTGTAAGTTGTACATGAGTTGGCTCTAACATTTTTGCAATTACTTGGCGGTTTATGGGGTTGTCTTCTACCAATAGTAATTTTTTGCTACCAAGGTTAGGTACTGATTGCGACTGTACTGCGGCTGTGTGCTTTATAAACTCAGCTTTAGGCGCATTAATGTAAAACTTAAGCATGCTGCCTTTACCGGGTTCACTATTTAAAGATATTTCACCCTGCATTTTTTTAATTAACCCTTGGCTAATGGCCAAACCTAGCCCGGTACCGCCATATTTACGCGCAACACCTACATCAGCTTGAGTAAACTCACTAAACAATAACGATTGCTGATCTTTTTCTATGCCAATGCCGCTATCAGACACACTCACAAATAATTGCTGGCCACTGTAATCAAACGATAAACGCACAAACCCGCGCTCAGTAAACTTATACGCGTTAGATAATAAATTAATAATAACTTGGCTTAAGCGTAAATCATCTACGTTAATACAATCTGGCAAGGTGTTACTACACTGAACTATAAACTGCACATCGTCAGAGCTTACAATGGGTGAAAACAACGATTTAATATTTTCGATAAACGGCGCTAAGTTTGTTGGGCGCGGGCTAATTTGCATTGCATTAGCCTCAATTTTAGAAAAATCTAAAATATCGTTTAAGATTTTTAATAAGTTTTGAGCACTTTTTTGTTGCGTATCTAAAAGATCTCTTTGCTCGTCGGTTAACGAACTATCACGCAGCAATACTTCACCCATGCCCAAAATACCGTTCATTGGGGTGCGTAGTTCATGACTCATATTTGCTAAAAACTGCGATTTAGCCACATTAGCTAAATTAGCACGCTCTACTGCTTGCTTAAGCTTGTTAGTTTGCTCAGCAACTTGTTTTTCTAGCTGCTGGTTAAACTCACTGAGTTGTTTGTTTAGGTCTTGGTTTTTTATATTTGACGCTTGCAGGTTTTCAATTGAATGCTGCAGCGCAGTGGCTAGCATTTCAAACTGCTGTTGTAGTTGCAATACTTCTTGCCAACTTGAATCTGTATTAAAAGTATGTTTTTTTGATTTATTAAAGCTTTGCATTAAATTAGTTAAACCACTAATTGGCTGCACTAATAAGTTTGCAAGTTGGCGTACAAACAGCACCACCATAATAATTAGCATAGCGCCTAGCAAAATACTTGGCAGCCATGCTTTAGCTACAGCCATACTCAAATGTTTACGATTATAAAAAGTGATTACTTGCCATTTGCTCTGCGGATTAACATATCTAGAACTATGGTAAACCTCATTATTATTGGAGCGAAATAAATTTTTATCGCCCATATTACGCGCATTAAAACCATCTTCGTTAAAGTCGGTTAATATTTTAAACTGCTCAAGCGAGCTAAAAACCACTTTTTGCTTATCATCCAGTACAACTAATTCGCCAGTATTTTCAAATAAATTAGGAATAAACTGCTCTAATCGTCCAAGCTTTAACGACCCCTCTACTACGCCGAAAAACTCACCATCACGATAAATAGGTGCCGACAGCGCAACAATGGCTTCATTGCCAAGCCCTCGACCTTGAAACACACCACCGCTATAACCGAGAGGATATTGCTTAGCCTGATTAAAGTACTCGCGATCAGTGACATTACGCTGCGCCTTAGTTAACCCCGCTATAAGGTTATTAGGCGACGTTATTTCGACGTAGCCGCTAGGGTTTGCATACAAGCTTGTAGCAAACCCTGGAAATAGATTCATTAGCCTTTTTAACTGCTGCTCACTATCTGTGCCCGCGCTTATGGCGTCGCTACTCATTACAATGGCATTTTTATGAAACGTTAAATAATCACTTAATTGAGTGCTTATATATTTGGCTTTTTCTTCGAGTTGGGCGTCTACCTCATACTCTAACCGAGAGTGGTGATCGTTCACTAAAATTACACTGGTAAGCAGTATAACCAATATAATAATAACGCTTACAACATAGCTAAGAATGCGAGCAAGAGGCCTGCCCTGATAGGCACGGCTGGCGTGGGGTACAAATACACTAAATAAATCAACTAAAGCTAAGCTAATTAACGCATTTATGAGGTACTTTGATATTGCAACAACTAGCGTTAACCATGGCAGACCAATAAGAAACTGCCCTATTCCCCAAATTATAGGTAAACCAACTAACAGCCAAAAAACAGTACCAAGAGGGAGTATGGGTTTAGAGCGGCGTAAACAAAAAGTGTAAAGCCAAAAAAGCTCGAGTAAATAAACAATACTCGGCCAGCAATGCCCCCACCTATAAAGTAAAAAGCCAGATACAATCGAAAGGCTTAAGCACGCATAACGCAGCCCAATAAACACTAAGCTACATAATACAAATACTTGCCCAAATAAAAACTCAGAACTGTCGAAAAAATATAACGGCGAGAGGTTAACTAAACCCCCTAGCAGCCCTAATAAAACAGCGAGTGTCCACTTACTTCTTTGAGGCATTACTTCAACCCTAGAGTACTTTGTTAACACGCAGTGTTAAATTAATATAATTGCTACATTATTGCGTACAAGTTAAAAGTTGTCTAGCGAGAAAAGGAGCTGGAAACTATTAGGTATTATGGATTAATTTAGTGAAAAAATATAAATATTAAGGAGTTAGCGATATACACCCAATGTTGCTTGGAGTATAAGTTGGCATAGAGTTGAATCATAAAATGGCATAAAGTGACTGGTTTTCTTGAATTAAAAGCTCCTGATACCAAAGCCAGTTTTTTAATGCTAAAAAATTCCGATTAATTTAGTAGAAATAGATATTTCTCATTAAGACTTAAACACTGTTAAGTTTCAATTTTTGATGGTGAAGAAAATGATTGGATAAATTTTATGGGATATCTATGTCGATGACATGACGTACCGATTCGCAACAAACGATTATATTAGCACATCAAGAATAGTGGAAATATCACCTCAGAACCAGCTAATCAAAACTGTCAGTGGTAGCCTTTATCAAGTTATTGGAAAAGGCAAAAAGCCGAAGTGCAAATATGAGTCAACCATCTAACCATTAGGTTAAATACTAGACTATGCCACCTTATACTTCCAATTTATGCCACCTTTTAGTACAAATATGTCAACTTATACTTCAAACAACACCCAAATGAGGAATTTGGGTGGCAGTCTTACCAGCCACATCTCGGCACACACGTCACAAACTGTGGCTGCTCCCTTCCGGGCCTGACCAGGTTCGCCTGCTAGTGTTGCGAGAGGACCAATAAGACTACCATTGAGGGCCTTGGTTGGCGCGGGAGGGATTATCTCTACTTTTGCTCTGTTATTCAAGGGATAATCAAAAAAGAAAGTGCGATTGCATACTTCATATACAATCGCGGCATATTTAGCTGTTTTAGTGCGTATTAATTGCTCTCTAACTGCGCTTTTATATTACGAAGTGCTGCTTTTACTTTTTTCATGTTTTCTGGACCCATACGTAAAAGCTGTTTTTGCGCAGCAGGTAATTGCTCCCACTCCGAAAACGCATACTGATACGTCACTGAATCGCGAAGTAACGGCAAGTCACCTTCAGGCTCTGGCGTATCAAGTAATAAATCGATTGCATCGGTTAGCGTTTGATTAAACTCATCATCTCCATAACCAATTTCACTATATGCATTATTTATAAGTGGCTTGTACTCTTCGTACATGCGAACGGCTTGCGCTGCACTCATACTGGTAAATATTTTCACATACGGGGTATAACGCTCGTAGCTGTTAGGGTTAATTGTGAGGATATCCCCTTCATTAACGCTAAATTTCTCTTCTGGCTGTACAACAGGCGTGTGCTTTTTAGCTACCTTACCTTTAGCTAGGTTATCTACAAATACAACACCACGGCGAATTACATCGTCGGTCACCATTAGGCTCATTACTGAGTCGCTTAGGTACTCATCCATTTTAGCAACCACAACTGCATCACTTTCGTTAAGTGTTGGTAGTGGCTCTACTTCAGGCTCCGGCTCGCTCGGGCTTTGTACTGGTACTTCAAGCTCGGCTGGTTTTTCTGGCATTACAGATGGCGCGTCTACCACTGGGTCGTTCTCGGGTTTAAGCTCCATCATAGGTTGCTCTTTAACTGCGGGCTCTACCTCAGTGCGTGTTTCTTGCTCGTCACTTGGTGTGAGCAATACGAAGGCAGCCGCACATGCTACGACTATTAAAATAATAACGGCGAAAAGAATATTGTTATTAGGTGGACGTTTTTGAACATCTGATGCTTCTGGTTTATCTGACATACGAACTCCATAAAAATTAAAATGCGATATCACTTAGAGTACGCTAAGTGGATTAAATTCATTCTTACACAAATACTATGACATTTTATAATACGGCAATTATAGCAAAGTAAGTTACCTACTAAATTGGGTGATTAAATAATGTAATAAGCATTAGGGCAGTTATCCTTTGATTCTTCTAGCTTAAAGACTTACAGTTAATAAATAAAGTAAAGACGTAGAACAGTTTAACCACCAATATGAAAATCAAGCAAGTTGATCCACAAAAACCTAAAACTGCCTTATTACTTACAGGTGGTGGCGCAAGAGCTGCTTATCAAGTGGGTGTGCTAAAAGCGCTAGCTCATAGTATGCCTCGTACTGCCCCATTGCCATTTAGAGTAATAAATGGCACCTCCGCTGGCGCTATTAACTCTGCTGCATTGGCATGTTACGCTTCTTGTGCGCATTTGGCTGTACGAAAGCTCGAATCAGTTTGGAAAAACTTTTCAACCTCTATGGTCTATAAAAGTGACTTTTTAAGCGTGTTTGGTCATATTGCTCGCAATATCTTAACGAGCTTTCAGTCAGAGCATATTAACCACCCACCAGCGAGCTTACTAAATAACCGCCCTCTGCGTAGTTTATTAAACGAGATTTTAGATTTACACCGCATTGAGCGCAATTTACACCGTAATTATTTAGATGCGCTGTCTATTACAGCCTCAAGTTATACAACGGGTGACTCGGTTGCATTTTTTCAATCTAATACGCAAACATCGTGGCAACGTGCTAAACGCGAAGGCCGCGCAACTCGTATTAATGTTGAGCACTTAATGGCATCAAGTGCCATTCCTATGGTGTTTCCAAGTGTAAATATTTATAACCATTACTTTGGTGATGGCTCTATACATCAACTTTCTCCGCTGAGTCCGTCGATTCATTTAGGCGCTGAAAAAATATTTATTATTGGGGTCGATCAACCTAAAGAATTACACCCGCCGGGTTATTCGCCACATTATCCTGGACTCTCTGCTGTTGCGGGGCATTTACTAGACAGTGTATTTACCGACACTATGCAATCGGATTTAGAGCGTTTGGCTCGTGTTAACCGAACATTAGGGCTATTACCCGCGCGTGACAAACATCAAGAACTTAAACAAATAGATACCTTTGTAATTAACCCATCGCAAAACTTTAATGCTATTGCAGCACAGTATTACGACGATATGCCGTGGGCTATTAAAGTATTGCTACGTACCATAGGTGTTAAAAAACATTCGCAATCGAGCTTAACCAGTTATCTATTGTTTGAAAAACGCTACACCCAACATTTAATGCAAATTGGTTATGAAGACGGTATGAAAAAATTACCGGAGATACGCAAGTTTTTAGAACTAGATTAAGCTCAAACAGAAACGTTATTCTATTCCGTCGAGCAGGTAGTGCTCTACCCGCTCAACACGCCTTGGTTTACCTTGTAACACTAAAACGTCATTAGCCAATAAGGTTGTTTGTGCTGATGGCGTGTCTATTTCGGCTCCTTCTCTGCGCAGCGCTTTTACCAGTACCCGACGCTTTTCTAAATTTAGATTTTCGATTGTTTTATTAACTGCATAAGCTTTATCAGGCAGAGCAACCACATGTAAGTACTCTAACCGGTCACTTGATGTATCTTCGTTATCTTTAAAATAGCCTGCATAAAAGCTTTGCATTAACGGATAACGATTACGACGCTCTTTACTTACTCTTCGCACAATACGCGTCATCGGTACGCCCGACATAGACAACACATGCGACACGAGCATTAAGCTTGCCTCTAACGACTCAGGTACTACTTCGGTTACACCTAGCTCTTTTAAATAATCTAGCTGGCTATCGTCACGGGTACGAATGAGTATTTTAACATTGGGTGCTATTTGCTTTATGGCATCAATAACAACCTGTGCATGATCAAACTCTGTAAAAGTAATAATAACCAAGCGAGCTCGCTCTACTCCTGCGCACTTTAAAATATCTTTTTGTTTAACATAGCCAAATATGACAGGCTCACCCGCCGCTTTGCCTTCTTGTACTAAAATTGGGTTACTTTCAATCGCAACATAGTCTATTGCTTCGGGCTTTAAAAAACGCGCTATAGTTTGCCCAACTCGCGAAAAACCACAAATAACAACATGGTCACTATAAAGCGTACTACTTTGTGGCTCACTCTCGAGCGCCAAACTTGGGCGATCGAGTATGCCTAAACGCTTTAAAATAAATGGCGTTTTATCAATCAAAAATGGGGTAAATGCCATTGAAAGCACACCAAGGGCAATTAAAAATGAAGCTTGCTCTGAATTTAATAATTGATGCTGGCCAGCAAGTGCAATAAGTACAAAGCCAAACTCCCCCATTTGCCACAGCATAATGCCACAGGCGAGTGAATCTTGGTTTCGCTCATGCATTAGCCGCGCGCTAAAGGCTACCACTGCAATTTTTAACACCAGTAAACCCAGCAAGGCGCCAATAATTATTACGATATGCCCCAGTACAAATAAAATATCCAGCTGCATACCTACAGTAACAAAAAATAGCCCCATTAAAATATCGCGAAATGGGCGTATATCGGCCTCTAACTGATGCCTGTAATGGCTCTCACCTAACATCATTCCGGCTAAAAAAGCACCTAGCGCCATAGACAAGCCAAACATATACGTTAAAAAACCTGCAAACAACGCGACTAATATGGTGGTAAGTACAAATAACTCATCGGTTCGTACTTGCGCTATTTCTTTAAACACAATGGGCAATACCCATTTACCAATTGCCCAAAGAAGCACACATACAAATGCGCCTTTACTTAGGGCAAACGCTAAAGCCCAGCCAATACTTTGAGAGTCACTTGATGCAAATAAAGGAAGTATTATTAATAGAGGAACAACAGCAATATCTTGAAAAAGCAGTACACCAACGGCTAATTGCCCACGGCGCTGATTAAGCTCACCCGTTTCTTTTAATAGCTTAACTACTACAGCGGTTGAAGAAAGCGCCATAATTGTGCCGATGGTAAAACTGGTGAGTAATGAAAAGTTTAAGCAATATAGAATAATAATGAAGAGTAAACTGGTTATACCTACTTGTAATGAGCCCAAACCAAATACTAGGTTTCGCATTGCCATTAGTCGAGAAATAGAAAATTCTAGCCCTAAACTAAATAACAAAAACACAATACCCAATTCAGCTACAAACTCTATTTCGTGAGATTGTGCAAGCCAGCCAATACCATGACTACCGGCTAAAACCCCCGTTGCTAGGTACGCTAAAATAGGCGGCAAGCCAATGCGCTTAAAAAACCACACAAAAAGAACTGCCGCGACTAATAAGCCAAAAATTTGAGCATTAATACTTTGCAAATGCAGCCTCGCGTTTAAATTAAACTAGTAGCTTGTAAGTAAATATAACAACCATATGTTTTTCATGCAATTTTAAAATATGGCACAAAAATAGCTTAGTTATTGCAAAGTAACACCCTCGGGGGAGAATTTAATGGAAAACGTCCATATTTTGACGCAGCGTGTGTCTGGTCGCGGTGATTTTTTGCCGTTTTCGGCTGAACACTCACCTAAAAATGAAATAACTGAAACGCATGAACTCGTCGCAGAGCTACAAACAAGCTTAGTGATCGAGGATGTTCTGGCTATTTACGCTAAATTTGCAAAACAATTGCTCAATTTTTCTGGATTGCAGTTTCAATCAACTTTAGGTACTGCTCAAACATCACAAAGTGATACAAATAGTACACCCTATATTTTTGATTTAGCGATTAATAAAGACCACTTAGGGCAGCTAATTTATTTTAGTAAATTCCCACTTGGTCACGCAATTGAGAAAAAATTACATACATTACATAGTGCGCTGGTTTATCCACTTCGTAATGCGATGATGTATAGCCGCGTACTAAAGCTTGCCACAAAGGATGCGTTAACCGGTTTAAATAATCGTAGTCAATTTAATGACTTTTTACTTCAAAAGCTTGAAAACTGTCGCCGTTATCAACGCCCATTTAGTTTAATGTTGCTTGATTTAGATAACTTTAAACAAGTTAACGACAACTTCGGCCATAAAATTGGTGACGATACACTTAAAGAATTTTCAAAAGTACTGTGTAGCAGTATACGCGGCACTGATTCGGTATTTAGATTTGGTGGTGATGAGTTTGCTTTACTTATTGAAGACCCTGAGTTTACAACTAATAAAGTGATTGCTGAGCGTATAATGTGCTTAGTAAGAAAATCGCCATTAATGTCTAAGTATAAAGTAACAACCAGTATTGGTTTTACTTTAGCTAACAGCCAAGATTGCGAAACTGAGATATTTGCTCGAGCAGATAAAGGTTTATACAAAGCAAAGGCATCAGGTAGAAACTGCGCAAAAGCATATTAGCCTTTACTTAACTGCATTAAATAAAAAAGCCTAGCTTCCCCCGCTAGGCTTTGCACTTACCAATTTATAAATAAACAACGCAGCACAAAAACCAAAAAAGAACCCGCTAATTAAATTAAGTAATGCAGTAATAGTCGCAAGCGGTGTAAATAATACTAAAAGCAGTGGCAGGCTCACGCCTAAAATAAAAAACAATCCACCTTTACCTAACCAATAAGCTAATAAAAGTACTGAAGATACAACTCCACCCGCAACTGCATAACCTAACGTAACTATATTTAACTCAAGTAAAACATTAGCGATAATAGCTATTACGGCCGTTATCAGCATACCCATTGGCGCTTTAGTCACTAACGACAAACCAACATGCGGCTGTTTACTCATTTATTTACACTCCCAAAAAATACCATTTTCATCAACATGCTTAGCACTTATAAAATAACCAACCACTTGCACTAATTCATCATTATAGAAAATAAGCGGTACGCTGGCGCGAAGCCAAGGTGCTATTTTTGCATCTTTAAACCAATGCTTAACTGTATTACTACCAGGCTTTTTAAGTGGTTTTATACGCGCACTATTGCAATTAAAGCGCACTATTACTTGCTCATTAGCGTGTGGAGGTCTTACACCGCTACCAGCCCTTTTAATTAATAAACGCCCATCAGCAAGTTTTAGTTCTGAATGATTCAGCTCTGTATCTGTTAATACTTCACTTGGTGTTACAAAATACAAATAACCTTGATGCCGGCGTATTTGTCCATCGAGCAAATCAATACGCATTTGTGCGTCGTTTTTTGCGCACATTGCTTGATTAATAATTTGCTCAAGCTGCTTTTGCGATGGCATGACTTGTGTAAATAATGCAAGCCACGCACGTACTATATTTGCAATACGCGCTGAGCTGTATTCGCTTATTTGGCTAATGCACAGTGCTTGGTGCTCGTTAATACACTTATTTAAATCAAGCTGAGTGTACTCATCAAGTAGTGTTTGCTGCTGTTGTAGTAGCTCAATACTTCGTGCTGTACATTGTTCAAACCCAGTAAAGCGCTCGGCTAACACAGGTACTATTTTTGAGCGTAAAAAGTTACGGTCAAAACTTTCATCTGTATTTGAGTCATCAGTTATGTGGTTAATACTAAAGCGCGCCGCAAACGCTTCTATATCGCTTCGCTTTACGTTTAACAATGGCCTAAAACATACACGGCCACTTTGCAGCAAACGCACTTGGTGCATGGCGCCAAGCCCTTTTAAACCCGAGCCACGCTTTAAGCGCAGTAAAAACGTTTCTACTTGGTCGTTTAAATGTTGGCCCAATAAAACAATGCTGCCTTGTGGGCTTAGCTCATCAAGTGCTTTGTAACGTGCATCGCGAGCTTGGGCTTCAAGGCTCGTACGCGACTGCTGCTCAATTACAACTTTTGCGACTTTAAAAGGCACATCAAGCTCAATACATACATTTTTGCAAAAGCGTTGCCAGTCATCGGCATACTGGCTCAAGCCATGGTGAACATAAATAGCCGATACATCAATTGCAGGGTTATCGGCTCTTAAAGCACGCATTAAATGCAGCAACACCACAGAATCAACACCACCAGAAAGCGCCACAGTAAAAACAGTGTTACCTTGCTCAATATAGCTATTTAGTGATTTTTTTAATTGCTGATAAATTGCTGTTGTATGCATATGGCCGCACTTTAATATAAAAACTCTGAACATATTAAAGCAAAAAAGCCGCATAAGCGGCTTTTTTTAACAATTAATGTGTTTAGCAATAACCAAACGACATTAAACGTTTGTAACGTTGATCAAGCATTTCTTCAAGCGTAAGCGCTTGTAAGTCTGCTAGGTCACGCTTAAGGCGTACTTTTAAGTTACGTGCCATAGCATCGTAATTACGATGTGCACCACCTAGTGGCTCATCAACTAAGTTGTTGATTAAGTCTAGCTCTTTAACGCGCTCTGCAGTTACACCCATTGCTTCTGCTGCAAGCGGTGCTTTGTCAGCGCTTTTCCAAAGAATAGACGCACAACCTTCAGGCGAAATTACAGAATAAGTGCTGTACTGCAACATGTTAACTCTGTCGCCAACACCAATTGCTAATGCACCACCTGAACCGCCTTCACCAATAACTGTACATATTGTCGGCACTTTAAGTGACGCCATTACTTTTAAGTTACGTGCGATTGCTTCAGATTGACCACGTTCTTCAGCGCCAACACCTGGGTATGCACCTGGTGTGTCAATAAAGGTCATGATTGGCATTTTAAAACGCTCAGCCATTTCCATTAAGCGTAATGCTTTACGGTAACCTTCTGGCTTTGGCATACCAAAGTTGCGTTTAATTTTTTCAGCAGTATCACGACCTTTTTGTTGGCCAATAACCATTACCGGTTCGCCATCTAAACGCGCAATGCCACCTAAAATAGCTGGATCGTTAGCAAAAGTACGATCGCCAGCAAACTCGTCAAATTCCGTGAAAATGCGCTCGATATAATCTCGAGTGTAAGGACGCAACGGATGACGTGCTAACTGTGATACTTGCCAAGCGCCTAAATTAGAAAAAATCTCCTGTTTTTGTTTGGCACTTTTTTCTTTTAATTTGCTGACTTCCTCTTCTAACTCAAGGTCTAATTCGCCAGCGCGGCTGATACTTTGTAATTCTTCAATTTTTGCTTCTAATTCTGCAATTGGAAGCTCAAAATCAAGATAATTGAGGCTCATGCTCTAAACTACCTAATTAGTTAAATTCTAGTTCTACATCTTGCGCAGCCATTAGTGATAACTTATGGATTAAGTCGTCACTTGGCGTAACACACCATTCGATCCCAAGAGTTAATTGCGCCAACGCATCTGGACGTTGGTAATAAACCTTGATCGGACACGTTCCCATTTTATAGGGTTCGAGTACTTTTTGTAATTTATCGAAGAAACCTGCCTCGATTTGCACCATGTTCAGCGTCATTTTAATCGCTTTAATACGCTTTTCACGCGCTTGAGCAATGGTGTTTATTTCTCTGGCGGTCATTGTAATACCACCGGAGAAGTTATCAAAGCTGACCTGTCCAGATATTACCAAGATATTGTTAACTTGGAGCATATCTTGGTACTTTTCAAACTCGTCTGAATACAAGCGTACATCAATCCGTGCACTCTTGTCATCTAAAGTTACTAAGGCCCAACGATTTCCTTTTTTATTAATTAATACTCTAGAAGCAATCACCAAACCAGCGGCCGTTGCAAACACATCACGATTAGTTGGCTGTAAATCAACTATTTTTCCGCTAGTGTAATGCCTAAGCTCACGGCGGTACTGATTTATTGGATGCCCAGTTAAATAAAGGCCTAGCGTCTCTTTTTCGCCATCTAACCACTCGTTATCAGTAAGCCCTGTGGCTTTAATAAAAGCTTGTTCAACTTCATCAGGCTCAGTGGCTAATAAACCAAATAAGTCACTTTGTCCTAATTGCTCAGCTTTGTTGTGTTGATCGGCCGCACGCATAGCATCTTTTAAACTAGCTAGTAATGTAGCACGCCCAGATTGGGTTTTCTCTGGTCCTAATTGATCCAAAGCACCTGCGTAAATTAATTTTTCAGTAACACGTTTATTTAAGCGTTTTAAATCAACACGGGCACAAAAATCAAATAAATCTTTAAATGGGCCGCCTTTTGCACGCGCTTCTAGGATTGCATCAACCGGAGCCTCACCCACGCCTTTTATCGCGCCAATGCCGTAAACAATTTCACCTTCAAGGTTTACTGTAAACTTAAACTCACCTGCATTTACGTCTGGTGGTAATAAGGTGAGCTTCATGTTTTCACATTCATCCACCAAAATAACTATTTTGTCGGTGTTATCCATATCGGCCGACATTACCGCAGCCATAAACTCTGCAGGATAATGCGTTTTCATCCACAATGTTTGATACGATACGAGTGCGTAAGCTGCTGAGTGAGATTTGTTAAAACCGTAACCTGCGAACTTTTCTACCAAGTCGAAGATTTTTATCGCAAGCTCGCCGTCAATGCCGTTATTTCTTGCACCATCTTCAAACGTTGAACGCTGCTTTGCCATTTCTTCGGGTTTTTTCTTACCCATTGCACGACGCAGCATGTCGGCGCCACCTAGCGTGTAACCTGCTAGTACTTGCGCAATTTGCATTACTTGTTCTTGATACAAAATAATGCCGTAAGTTGGATCAAGTATTGGTTTTAAGCTTTCGTGCTGATACTGCGCATCTGGGTATGAGATTTCTTCTCGGCCCAGTTTTCGGTCGATAAAGTTATCTACCATGCCTGATTGCAGCGGACCTGGTCGGAACAAGGCCACAAGTGCAATCATATCTTCAAAGCAGTCGGGCTTAAGGCGGCGTACTAAGTCTTTCATACCACGCGACTCTAGCTGGAATACAGCGGTCGTTTCGGCGCGAAGTAACAACTCAATACTTTTTTTATCATCCAGTGGAATGGTGTTTATATCAACGGGGTCTTTACCTTGGCGCTTCATGCGCACATTGGTCATATCGACCGCCCACTGCAATATAGTCAGTGTACGTAAACCCAAGAAATCGAACTTAACTAAGCCGGCTGTTTCTACATCGTTTTTATCAAACTGTGTTACTGGAAACTTACCTTCGTCATCGCAATAAAGTGCAGCGAAATCGGTAATAGTGGTTGGCGATATTACTACGCCACCCGCATGTTTACCGGCATTACGTGTACACCCTTCAAGGATGCGACACATGTCGATTAAGTCTTTTACCTCATTGTCGCCATCGTAGGCTTCTTGCAAGCGCGGTTCTACATCAAACGCTTTGGCAAGTGTCATACCGGGGTCACCCGGAATCAATTTTGAAATTCGATCAACAAACCCGTAAGGATGGCCAAGCACTCGCCCTACATCGCGTATTACCGCTTTTGCAGCCATGGTACCAAAGGTAATAATTTGCGAAACCGCATCCCGACCATACAAAGCCGACACGTGATCAATTACTTCGTCTCGTCTATCCATACAAAAATCGACGTCGAAATCGGGCATTGATACACGTTCAGGGTTTAAGAATCGCTCAAAGAGTAAGTCAAACTCAAGTGGATCAAGGTCGGTAATTTTAAGCGCGTACGCAACTAACGAACCTGCACCTGAACCACGACCAGGTCCAACTGGAATATTATTATCTTTACTCCACTGAATAAACTCCATTACGATTAAGAAGTAACCTGGGAATCCCATTTGGTTGATTACACCGAGCTCAATTGCAAGACGCTCATCGTATTCAACACGTTTTACTTTTCTATCTTCTTCGTCGGGGAATAAAAACTGTAGTCGTTCTTCAAGGCCGTCTTGTGACACTTTAACTAAAAAGTCTTCAATTTTAAGCGAGCCGGTTGGGTAATCAGGTAAAAAGTAAGTACCTAATTGCACAGTTACATTACAACGCTTAGCGATTTCTACGGTATTTTGTAGGGCTTCTGGAATATCGCTAAACAACTCAGCCATTTGCTCAGGTGTTTTTAGATATTGTTCTTCAGAGAACCGTTTAGGGCGGCGCTTATCATCGAGCGTGTAACCGTCAAAAATAGCAACACGAATTTCGTGCGCTTCAAAGTTTTCTGGCTTTAAAAACACCACTTCGTTGGTGGCTACAACCGGTAGTTGCTCTTTAGCAGCAAGCTCTACCGCCATGTGCAAGTAATCTTCTTCAAGCGGTCGATTGGTGCGAACAAGCTCTAGGTAGTAGTTATCGCTAAAATGCTGCTTATAAAAACTAACAACCGATTCAATTACAGTCGGATTATTTTTTAATAATGCTTTACCTAAGTCACCGTCTTTAGCGCCTGAGAGAATAATTAAGCCTGCTTTTAGCTCAACTAACCATTCGCGGTCAATAACTGGGCGATGAAACACATGCCCACGCTGATACGCTTTAGATATTAATAAGGTAATATTTTTATAGCCGTCGTTGTCTTTGGCTAATATGGTTAAGCGGCTTGGCTCATCAGGAAACTCTGGGCTACGAACCCAAAAGTCAGCACCCACTATAGGTTTAATACCTGCATTATGCGTGGCGCCATAAAAACGCACTAAACCACAAAAGTTCATTTGATCGGTAATTGCAATGGCTGGCATTTGCAGCTCTTGCGCTTTTGCGACGATTGGCTTTGTTTTAGCAAGGCCATCAACCATCGAAAAGTCTGAATGAACTCTTAAATGAACAAAATCAGGAGCAGCCATGCTTAGCCCTCACCATTGACTTGCGCCAAAACCCGCTGCACAGGTTTAAAGCTTTTACGATGCTCGTCAATTGCACCGTATTGTTCAAGTGCTGCAAAGTGCGCTTTAGTGGGATACCCTTTGTGCCCTGCAAAACCATATTCTGGGTGGCGTTTATCAAGTTCAAGCATTTCGTCATCGCGTGCTACTTTAGCTAAAATAGACGCCGCTGAAATTTCGGCCACTAAGCTATCACCTTTAACAACAGCTTGTGCTGGCATAGTGAGTTTTGGCAATCGATTACCATCTATAAATACAAATTCAGGTTGTGTGCTTAATGCCTCTACTGCGCGAGTCATGGCAAGCATCGTTGCGTGTAGAATATTTAACTCGTCAATTTCTGTTGGACTGCAGCGTCCATACGCGTAGCACAATGCTTTTTCTTTTATTTCAACTGCAAGTGCTTGGCGTTTTTTATCCGTTAACTTTTTAGAATCTGCTAAGCCTGCAATTGGTTTAGTGGGATCTAAAATAACGGCGGCAGTGACTACATCACCAACAAGTGGGCCGCGCCCTACTTCATCTACACCAGCAATTAAGGATACATTGGGTCTATCAATCTGCATTTATTAACTCCGCCACAGCATTGGCTGCTTGTTCACTGGCATTTAATCTAATTTTTTCGTGAATAGCTAAAAAGCGTGCTTTTAACTCTTTGTTATCTGTGTTGAGCATAGGGGTAAGTGCGTTTGTTAAGTTAGTCACATTACACTCGGTTTGTAAAAACTCAGGCACAAGCTCTTCGTCGGCTAATAAATTAGGCAGCGAAAAGTACTTAATATTAAACGTAAATAAAGTTTTAAAAATCCAATAGCTCACAGGCTTTATTTTATAGCCCACAACCATTGGTTTTTTATAAAGCATACCTTCAAGTGTTGCTGTGCCCGAGGCTAATAAAATAGCATCAGCAGCTTGCATCGCTAATTTTGATTGCCCATCAAGCAGGTTAACATTAAGGTTTGGTGCGGTAGCGTTTAATATATCACTAAACTGCGCTTTGCGTTTTTCGTTAACCAACGGCACCACAATTTTAAGATTGGGGTTTTTAGCTTGCAACTGCGCGGCTGTTTTAATGTAAGTCTCGCTTAGCAAACCAACTTCAGAGCCTCGACTACCAGGTAGCAGCGCCAGTACTTTGTCATCAAGGCTTAAGCCGAGTTCTTCTCGTGCTTTAGTATCGTCGTGCTCAAGTGCTATGTCGTCAGCCAAGGTATGCCCCACAAATGTACATGGCACTTGGTGCTTATCGTAGAACTCTTTTTCAAATGGTAATAATGCTAACACTAAGTTAGTGGCTGCACTTATTGTATGAATGCGCTTTTCGCGCCACGCCCAAACAGACGGACTTACATACTGTACGGTTTTAATACCCGCATCTTTAAGTGGCTTTTCTACACGTAAGTTAAAATCCGGTGCATCAATACCTATAAATACATCAGGTGGGTTATCTACAAAATGCTGCACGAGTTGTTTACGTATTTTAAGCAAACGTGGTAAACGCCCTAGCACCTCAACAAGCCCCATAACCGAAAGCTCATCCATGTCGTAAAGTGTTTTACAGCCCTGCGCTTGCATTTTAGGTCCTGCTATTCCTTCAAAAATAGCGTCCGGAAAGTGTTTTTTAAGGGCTTTAATTAAGCCTTCACCTAAAATATCGCCCGACAGTTCACCTGCCACAATACCAATTCGTAGTTGTTTTTTATCTTTATTCATTTGATTTTATTTCACAAGTAAACCAGGCGTTCATGCTTGTTAGTTTACCGTGTTTTACTGTTTGGTTAAACGCTTTAAATAACTGGTTTTTTATTACCTAAGTTAAGGCTTTATGTTGTTTGTTTTTAATACTGATGTAGCATAGGAAATATATATTACGCTTTACTAATATGTATGTTGACAAAGATTGCACAAACGTAAATACTATTACAAACTTTCAGTAATTACTGAAAGTTCATTAAATTTTAACTTTGCCAATAAAATGTTGCCCTGTTAATCCGTCACTCTCAAGGAGCCAATAATGATAGATGAAACCTTTGTGGATCTATCGCGATTACAGTTTGCTGTTACCGCTCTCTTTCATTTCTTATTCGTACCGTTAACGATAGGTATGACCTGGATTTTAGTTATTATGGAATCGGTTTATGTTATGACCGGTCGCGAAATTTATCGTGATATGACTAAGTTTTGGGGAAAATTGTTTGGTATTAACTTTGCAATTGGTGTGGCAACAGGCCTTACCATGGAATTTGAGTTTGGTACTAACTGGTCTTATTACTCCCATTACGTAGGTGATGTTTTTGGGGCTCCCCTGGCTATTGAAGGTTTAATGGCATTCTTTTTAGAATCGACCTTTGTGGGTATGTTCTTTTTAGGCTGGGACAGGCTTTCTAAACGCCAACATTTAGGCGCGACCTTTTTAATGGCCATTGGTACTAACATGTCGGCGCTGTGGATTTTAATTGCCAACGGTTGGATGCAAAACCCAGTAGGCGCTGAATTTAACTATCAAACCATGCGCATGGAAATGACAAGTTTTGCAGAGCTTGTGTTTAACCCTGTAGCCCAAGTTAAGTTTATTCATACTGTATCGGCAGGTTATGTAGCAGCGTCTATGTTTGTGCTTGGTATTAGTAGCTGGTACATATTGAAGGGTCGTGATTTAGCATTTGCTAAACGCTCTTTTTCAGTCGCATCAGGCTTTGGTTTAGCGTCAATTTTGTGTGTAATTTTACTCGGTGACGAATCAGGCTACGAAGTAGGCGAAGTCCAAAAAGTAAAACTTGCCACAATTGAAGCTGAATGGCACACAGAAGAAGCTCCGGCTGCGTTTACCGCATTTGGTTTTCCTGATTCAGAAGAGCAAGTAACACATGCGGCGGTTAAAATACCTTACGCACTTGGGTTAATTGCTACGCGCTCACTAGATGAGCAAGTAACGGGTATTAACGACCTAGAAAAACAACATGAAGTACGTATTCGCAACGGTATGATTGCTTATGAATACCTTACAAAACTTAGAAACGGTGAAGATACGCCAGATAATATCGCCAAATTTAATACTCTAAAAGATGATTTAGGCTATGGCTTGCTACTTAAGCGCTACACACCTGATGTTGTAGATGCTACTGAAGAACAAATTCAAAAAGCTGTTAAAGACTCTTTTCCTAAAGTAGGCCCTATGTTTTGGTCATTTAGGATTATGGTTGCCTGTGGTGTGGCCATGCTAGGTGTATTTATATTGGCATTTTACTACAACGCACACCGCGTTATTGAGCAAAAACGCTGGTTGTTATGGGCTGCCGTATTGAGTATTCCACTACCTTGGATAGCGATTGAGTTTGGCTGGATTGTTGCCGAGTATGGTCGTCAACCTTGGGCTATATCTGAAATACTGCCGACCTTTTTAGCCACGTCGTCACTAACAGTAAACGATATTTTAATTAGCTTAACTGGGTTTATTGTTTTCTATACTGGTTTAGCCATTGTGGAAGGCTGGCTGATGATCCGCTTTGTTAAGCAAGGGCCAAGCTCGCTACATACTGGTAAGTATCATTTTGAATTACCAAGCAAAGCTGATAAAACTGAAGGAGAGCAATCATGATTTTTGATTATGAAACATTAAAAATGCTTTGGTGGTTGATCATTGGTGTGCTGCTTATTGGTTTTGCTATTACCGATGGTATGGATATGGGCGTTGCTATGTTGCTTCGCCTCGTTGGTAAAACAGATTCAGAGCGCCGCACAGTAATAAACACAATTGGCCCGCATTGGGATGGTAACCAAGTATGGTTTATAACTGCAGGCGGCGCGTTATTTGCGGCGTGGCCTATGGTTTATGCAGCTGCATTTTCGGGCTTTTACTTTGCCATGATGCTAGTACTCTTTGCTTTGTTTTTTAGACCACTTGGATTTGATTACCGCAGTAAAGTAGACTCAAAACGCTGGCGCAATAACTGGGATTGGGGCTTGCTTGCAGGCAGCGCGATTCCAGCATTAGTATTTGGTGTTGCGTTTGGTAATTTATTTTTAGGCGTACCGTTTAATATTGATAACCTTATGCGTGTAAGCTACCAAGGATCATTTTTTGGCTTGCTTAACCCATTTGGATTACTTGCAGGTTTAGTGAGTATTACCATGTTAGTTGCGCATGCGGGTATGTGGTTACAACTTAGAACAGCAAGTGTGGTCGCAGAGCGTTCGGGTCAATATGGTCGCTATTCTCTTATTGTGTTTATCGTGTTATTTGCTGCAGCTGGTTTTTGGGTGGCTAACTTAACGGGTTACCAAGTTGTATCTATGGCTGATACACAAAGTCATGCAGACCCTTTAGCTAAAGTAGTCACTACAGCGCAAGGTGCTTGGTTAAGTAATTACAGCACTCGTCCGTGGACAATGACCTTCCCTATTTTAGCCTTTGCAATGGCATTAAGTGCACTTGTGTTTTCAAAATTAAATAAACCTGCACTTGGACTTATTTCAACAAGCTTAATGTTAATTGGCGTAATTATGACGGCCGGTGTTTCTCTGTTCCCATTTATTATGCCATCGAGTAACAACCCTAATATTAGCTTAACAATTTGGGATGCGGTATCGAGCCATAAAACGCTCAATATAATGTTTGTTGCAGTGTGTATTTTTGTACCACTAATATTGTCCTACACCACTTGGTGTTACGTAAAAATGTGGCGCAGAGTAACGGTAGAAGAAATTGAAAACAACACTCATGGTAGCTACTAAGGAGACTAAACAATGTGGTATTTCGCTTGGATTTTAGGTGTACTTTTGGCCTGTACCTTAGGTGTAATAAATGTAATGTGGTACGAATTTCATCAAAATAAAAACAGCATTGCTGATGATGAACAAGCCATGCACGATCTATTAAATGATGCTAACAACACAAAAGATGACGACTAACCCCCGGCCAGATCGCGCGCAGCAGCAATCACTGCGCGCTTTTTTAAAGCGTCAAAGTAAACCCGCTGCAGTGTGGTTAAAGTTAAGCATTGCACTGGGTACTTTTAACGCATTACTGATGATTGCAGGTGCTTATTTACTGGCTCAAGCTATTCATAATGTAATGTTTGAAGGTAATAATTTAGCCCAAGTCACTCATTTATTATGGCCCTTAGCAGGCATTATTTTATTGCGCGCGGTGTTTTTAGCGTTAAGTGAGCGCTTAAGTGCATTTGCTGCGCTTAAAATAAAATCGGCTATGCGCCAAACACTTCTCCATAAGCTCAGCTTACTTGGGCCTAGTTATATAGAACAACACGGCCAAGGCGCTACATTAAATACCCTGCATAATGGCGTTGAAGCACTTCACGACTATTATGCTAAATACTTGCCAGGTGTTGCTTACAGCGCGCTTATTCCGCTGGCAATATTGGTAGTTATTTTTCCGACAGATTATAAAGCTGGGCTGATATTTTTATTAACCGCCCCGCTCATTCCTTTTTTTATGATTTTAGTAGGCTCTAAAGCCGAAGCTTTAAACCAAAAACGCTGGAAGCAACTTGCTGTACTGGGCAATTACTTTTTTGACCGCGTGCAAGGTTTAACTCAGCTAAAACTATTTAATGCAACATGTACCGAGCTTAAACAAATAGCTAAAATTTCAGATGATTTTAGACACGCGACACTCGATGTTTTAAAAATCGCGTTTTTATCATCATTTGCACTTGAGTTTTTAGCCACTATTAGCGTGGCACTCGTTGCCGTAATTATTGGTTTTAGACTATTTTTTGGCACTCTTGATTTTGCCACTGGCTTTGTGGTGCTACTTTTAGCGCCTGAATTTTATTTACCACTGCGCCAACTAGGTAGTCATTACCATGCACGTTTACAAGGTATTAGTGCGGCGGCCGATATGGTTGCGATTTTAAATGCCCCACTGCCAAGTGACGAAAATGCGTCAGTAACTACCAGCGCACCTGAAAACAATTTAACTTTAAATACAATTAATTCAATAAGTATTACCGACCTTAATTTTATATACCCTGGTAGTAACGAAGGGATTAAAAATATAAATTTAACATTGCCAAATAAAGGCTTAATTGCAGTTGTGGGCAGTAGTGGCTCAGGTAAAAGTACGTTGTTTGATTGTCTATTAGGGTTTCACCCTGAGGTGATTAACAACCTATCTATTAATGATCAGAGTTTAAGTACAACCGATATTACTTACTTGCAAAATAATATTGCATGGATACCACAACAAGCGACGCTATTTTACGACACCATTGCTGCCAACATTAAATTGGCCAAACCCACTGCCACACAGCAAGAGCTTGAACACGCGGCAAAACAAGCTGGTGTGCTTGAATTTATTAATACCCTACCCGATGGTTTTAACACCCAGATAGGTGAGCAAGGTGAAGGGCTTTCTGGCGGTCAAAAACAACGTATTGCACTGGCTCGCGCATTTATAAAAGAAGCACCAGTCTTAGTGCTTGATGAGCCAACTGCGCACCTTGATAGTCAAACAGAGCTGCTTATTCAAGATGCTATTAATGAATATGCTAAAAACAACTTAGTATTAGTTATTGCCCATAGATTAAATACCGTTAAACATGCCAGCAATATCATTATGATGCACGATGGAAAAATAGCTGAGCAAGGTCACTTTGAAACACTTGCAGCGCAAAATGGTGCATTTGCTGACTTACTAAAAACGGCTGAACAAGGGGTGGTGCATGTGTAATTTTATTCGTTTATTAAAACTTTGTGCTCCTCATTACAAAGCTATGCTATTGGGTACATTTTTAGCGACGATTACGGTATTAGCTAATGTGGGCCTGTTGGCTATATCTGGCTGGTTTTTAGCATCAATGGCCGCTGCTGGTATTGCGGGCGTACAAATGAATTATTTTACTCCTGCCGGCACGATTCGTTTTTTAGCTATTGTGCGAACAGCATCGCGCTATGGCGAACGCCTAGTTACTCATAACGCCACGTTTTTATTACTAAGTGAAATACGTACCAATGTATTTGCAACGTTAAGCAAGCTTAACAATGTTGATTTAGCAATGAGCCGCAGCGCTGATCTAGTTAACCGATTACAAAACGATGTAGACGCACTCGACAAATTTTATTTAAACGTTTTACTTCCTATGCTGGTCGCTCTTTTAAGTGTGCCAATCATCATGCTGTTTATGTCGGCCTATAATGGCAACGTCGCCCTTATTTGCTTTACTGGCATTATACTTATTGGTGTGGTTATACCTGCCCTACTCAGCATAAAGCTCACTAAAAACAGCCATAAAGAAACACAACTTAGTGCACAACTTCGCTCTGAGCTTTCAGATACACTTACAGGCCTTAGAGAGCTTAGTATTTATCAAGCCCGTTCGCAGCAACTTAATAAGTGCGACGAATTAAGCGAGCAGTACAATCAGCAATTATTTATTCGCCACAAAGCACTGGCAAACTCAGATGGATTAAGCTTGTTGGTTGTTCAATTAGCCATGCTTGCTAGCATAGTGACCATTGTGCCGCTGGTTTACGCAAGCAGTATGGTAAATGTAGAACTTGCTATGTTAAGTTTATTTGTACTGGCAAGCTTTGAAAGCGTATTACTACTACCCAACGCGTTTATAGAGCTTCCAAATGTTTTAAAAGCAGCAGAGCGATTGTTTACACTTGAAGATAAAGCAGCTAGTACGCAAATTGAAAGTAAACATGTAGACATTGATGAAAACTTTAGCGCGCAAAATCACAAGTTAGTACTTAACAATATTAGCTACCAATATGGTGAACAAACAGCGCTAACTAATATCAGTTTTGAACTAATGCCTCAGCAAAAAGTAGCGATTGTAGGTAGAAGCGGCAGCGGTAAAACGACGCTTGTAAATTTACTTACTGGTTTATGGCCTTTGCAACAAGGCTGCATAACGCTAAACAATCAAAATAGCGTTGTTGACTTACATTCGTTAAATAATGATATACGCGCAAATGTTATAAATATACTCGCCCAGCAGCACCATATTTTTGATGGCACATTAAGTGAAAACTTACGTTATGCCGCGCCAAATGCAACTAAAGAGCAAATGATTGAAGCGCTCGCATTAGCTCAATTGAGCCCATGGTTTAATGAGCTAAAAGAAGGTTTAAAAACACGTTTAGGCACTGGCGGGCGTAACGTGTCGCAAGGCCAATCTAGGCGTATAGCCATTGCCCAAGCATTACTTAAAAACCCTGCTATTTTAGTACTTGATGAACCAACAGAAGGTCTTGATAATCAATCTAAGCAAGGGGTAATGCAAGCAATAATGCATGTTATGAATAACGCGAGCGTGCTGACAATTACGCACGATCCCGCTCTACTTGCTCAAATGGATAATGTTGTATGGTTAGAAGGCGGTAAAGTAGTCGCACAAGGCTCTCATAAAGAGCTCAGTAGCACTTATCCCGATTATATTGCGCTAACTACCCGGTTTTAAAACCGTTACTGATACATCAATAACGCCGACTTTAGGGTCGGCTATCTTTTTAAACATACTCTTTGATAAATCAATAATACGACCTCGCACATACGGGCCTCTATCGTTAATTCTTACCGTGACTGATTTATTATTAGCGAGGTTGGTAACAACGACCTTAGTGCCAAAGTCGAACTCTAAATGGGCTGCTGTGGCGGCTTGTTGGCTAAAGCGCTCTCCGTTGGCAGTTGTTCTCCCGTGATATTTGTCAGCATAAAAAGATGCTTTACCAACTTGAGTAACCTCTCCAATAGATGATTTAACAATAGGTTGGCTACTACAAGCGGCTAAAGCTGAAGTAATAAAAAGAGTGACAACTAACTTAGGTAAACGCATAGGATGACTTTTATTATACAAATTAGATGCATACTAACTTGAGCTCGCTGAGTATTAACTGAATTAGGTCTAAACCGTGGGCAATAAAAAACCACCTTCGATTTATCATCTAGGGTGGTTTTTTTTATGCTTGAAGCAAAACACGCGAATTATCTTACAATGCCGCGCTCTGAGCTTTTAACAAAGTCGACCATCAATTTCACAGCAGGGTACTTTTCAGCATCTTCTGTGAGAGATTCAATCGCTTCTTCAGCACCTAAGCTTTTACGGTAAAACGCTTTGTATGCACGGCGTACAGCCATAATTTCATCACTTTCGAAACCACGACGTTTCATGCCTTCTTTATTGATAGCGGCAGGACCTGCTGGCATACCAATGGTAGTAACAAAAGGTGGTACATCTTTGTTAACACCTGAATACATACCAATAAAGGCATGTGCACCAATTTTACAAAACTGATGAACTCCCGAATTACCACCTAAGATAACCCAGTCGCCTACATGTACATGGCCGGCCACACTTGCATTGTTAGCAAAAATTACGTTATCGCCAATTACCGCGTCATGTGCAACGTGTGTATAAGCCATAAATAAGTTATTACTACCAATTTTAGTAACGCCTTGGTCTTGAATTGTACCACGGTGAATAGTGGCACATTCACGGATAACATTGTTATCACCCATGACTAATGTGGTTGGCTCGTTGTTGTATTTTTTGTCTTGGCAGGCTTCGCCCACAGACGCAAACTGAAAAATATGATTGCCAGAGCCAATAGTTGATGGCCCTTTAACAACAACATGAGACTCAATAATACAGTTATCACCGATAACAACATCATTGCCAATATAACTATACGGACCAACTGAGACATTGTTACCTAGTTTAGCGCCAGGTTCGATTATTGCTGTAGAATGGATCACTATTAAAACTCTCTTCTCGCACACATAATTTCGGCACTACACACTACTTTGCCGTCGACTCTAGCTTCTGCTGCAAACTTCCAAATGTTGCGACGTTCTTTTAAAAACTCAACATGAAGGTGCATTGTATCACCTGGGATCACTGGCTGTTTAAAACGTGCGTTATCAACAGCAGCAAATAAATATAATTCGTTTTCACTACGATTTTCTACTGTTTTAAAACCTAATAAACCCGTGGCTTGCGCCATTGATTCTAATATTAGCACACCAGGAAAAATTGGCTGATTTGGGAAATGGCCAGTAAATATAGGTTCGTTTATAGAAACATTTTTAATAGCATGTAAAGATTTGCCAGGTGTAAAATCAATAACACGATCAATTAATAGCATCGGGTAACGGTGCGGTAATAAACTTAAAATTTCTTGAATATCAAGGCTATTTAATTCGTTTGCCAAAATAGCATCCTTATTAGTGTTCAACGTTATGACTTAGCCAATGCTTCCAGCGCTTTAAGACGAGATTTCATGTCTGAAAGGTTACGCAAGTGAGCTATTGATTTACGCCATTCTTTGTTTGTTGTATGGGGCATACCAGATGAGTAAATACCTGGTTCGGTGATTGATTTTGTCACCATACTCATGCCGGTAATTATAACACCATCACATACAGACATGTGACCATTAATTGCAACCATGCCACCAATTTGACAGTTTTTGCCAATGGTAACGCTTCCTGCAAGTACGGTGCAGCCCGCGATTGCGGTGCCTGAATTAACTTCAACGTTGTGCGCTATTTGACACTGATTATCGATAATAACATTGCTATGGATAATGGTATTGTCCAGTGCGCCACGATCAATTGTCGTGCTTGCACCAATTTCAACTTTGTTACCTATGATCACTGAACCAAGCTGAGGTATTTTTACCCATTGCCCGCGTTCGTTCGCATAGCCAAACCCATCACTACCTACAACACTATTTGCTTGAAACAAACAATCTGAACCAATTTCAACATCGTGATAAATAGTCACACTAGACCAAAGCTTAGTGCCAGAGCCTATTTTAACACGTTCTCCGATAAAACTGTTCGGACCAATTTGCGCATTGTCACCTATCACCGCATCAGCTTCAATGACTGCATTAGCCCCTATAGCGGCGCTGTCACTAACAATCGCTGTTGAATGAACCGTAGCACTTGGATGAATACCCGTCGAGGCTGAGCGTGGTGTTGTATCCATAAATTGCGCTAATTTTGCGTAACTTACATACGGGTTAGCAACAATAATTTTGCTACCACTAAAGTACTGAGCATCGGCTTGGCTTACTATTACAGCGCTAGCTTGAGTAGTTTCAAGTTGCGAGCGATATTTTGAGTTCGCTAAAAATGCAATATGCCCAGAATGGGCATTTGCAAGTGTCGCTATTTTTTTTATTTCTAAAGCGCCATCACCCTGAAGTTCGGCGCCTAGAAGTTCCGCAATTTGCGAAAGCGTATAATTTTGCATAGAGTGATTATTTCTTACTAACTGCAGCTACAACTTTAGACGAAAGATCAGTTACTTCTTTAGGATTAAAGTAAATTGTTGTGTCTTTTACTTTAACTTCGTCGAAGTCGCCGTCTTTAGCAATTTCTTCAATTGTTTTGATGATTACACCTTGAACTTTAGCAAGTTCTTGGTTTTGGCGCGCTTTGATTTCTTGCTCTAAAGGACGACCTTGTTCAGCAAGATTTTTTTGCATGCCTTGGATTTTATCACGTAGTGCATCTTTTTGAGCTTGGCTCATAGTTGTACTTTCGCGTTTAAATTTTTCAGCTTCAAAACGAATATCGCCTTGTAACTTTTCAAGCTCTTGACGACGTTCAGCAAACTCAGTTTGTAAAGACTGTTCAATTTTAGCCATTTGAGGAATTTGCTTGTAGATTTCCTGCATATCAACAATACCTACTTTGTGTGCAAATGCATTCACAGAAGTACCCATCATTAAAGTTGCTAAAACTGCTACAGCTGTTGATTTAAATAATTTTTTCACAAAAAACTCCTTTAGAAAGTGTTACTAATGTTAAAGCTGATGGTTTTCGTATCGTCATCTTCTTCTTTTTGCAATGGATACGCAAAACTGATCAGCATTGGACCCATTGGAGAGATCCATTGTAATGAAAGACCGGTTGAAACCCTAAAGCGCATTGGGTCTGAATAGTCATCTAATTTAGCACGTTCATCAACGCCTAAGTTTTGATAGCGGTCTACGTTAAACTCAGTATCCCATACGTTTGCAGCATCAACAAAGAAGCTAGTACGTACAGAGCTGGTATTCTCTTCATCTAAGAATGGCGTAGGAACAATTAGCTCCATACCTGCCACTGCTTTAGCATTACCACCAATACGGCCTTGTGGCACTAGAATATCAAATTCTGATGCGCCACCAATGCTACCGGTTGTAGTACCGTCTGCACCTGGCGTACCCGGAATAGACTGCGGTATACGCGATACAGCACGTGGTAATATTGTATTACGGTCAAAGCCACGAAGTTCCATTTCCGTTATACGGAAGTACTCTTGGAATGGAAGTGTTTGCTCATACCCGTTTGTAGAGCCATAACCATTACCATAACCAAGCGCTGCACGCGTTGAGAATACCCAACGGTGGTCATTTGATATAGGCCAGTAAAAACGCGAATCGTAATTCAGTTTAAAGTACTGAAGATCTGAGTTAGGCGTTGTTGCTGTTAAGTTTAGAGTTTGACGCGAACCCGCTGTTGGGAATAAACCACGGTTAACAGTAATACGCGACCAACCAACACTCAGCTCGTACTTAGTAAAGTCAAAGCCTGCATCTGGGTTGTCTGGATCTAAGAATGTTTCACGAAGTACACGCGTTTGCTCGTACTCTGCTATATCCGAAAGCTCTTCTTTAATCCAACGGGCGCCAAAGTTAACACGATTTACAGCATCAATTGGAAAACCAATATTTGTGCCTAAACCATAACTTTTTGATTTGTACTCAACAAGACTGAATTTACTTGCATCGTAGTTTCTGTAAAAGATGCTACTGCCTTGCGATACACCATCTGGCGTAAAGTATGGGTCTGTGTACGATAAGCTTAAGCTTTCAGAACCTGTAGACGTATTAAGGTTTAAACCAATTTGGTTACCTGTGCCTAAAAAGTTAGATTCTGTTACACCAATATTAAACTGCAGACCTAAGTAAGAACCATAAGCAAGACCAGCATTAAAGCTACCCGCTGATTGCTCTTTTACAGTAAAGTCTACATCTACTTGGTCATCCACACCTGGTACAGGCACTACGTTAAAATCAACAGTTTCCATGTAAGGCAAACGTTGAATTTGTAGTTTTGAACGCTCAAGGTTTTGATTAGATAACCAGGCGCCTTCAAGTTGTGTCATTTCACGGCGAAGTACTTCATCAGCTGTATTTTGGTTACCACCAACAATAATACGACGAACATATACACGCTTACCTGGATTAACCGATAGTGTTAGTTGTACTTCTTGCTTTTCGTCGTCAATTTCTGGAATTGTACGCACTTCAGCATTAGCGTAACCAAAACGTGCTAAGTAGCTTTTAATAAATTCTTCTGACGAAGTAACGACTGAGCCATTGTAAAGCTCACCCGCTCTAAGTGGGATAACACTTTTAATTAAGTCTTCACGGCCAAGCAAGTCACCAATAAAGTCAAAGCCTTTAACGGTATATTTTACGCCTTCAGTTAAGTTAGCTGTAACGTAAACTGATTCACGTTCAGGGCTCACTGATACTTGCGTTGAATCGATATTAAAACGTAGGTAACCACGGTCTAAATAATAACTACGAATTTTTTCTAAATCGCCTTCAATGGTTTGCTTTTGGTAGCGATCGCTACCCATAAACTGCCACCAAGGTAAATCTTGCTGCGATTCAGCAAGTTTAAGAAGCTCTTCATTAGAAAAAAGTTCATTACCCACTAAGTTAATTTGTCGGATAGAAGCTGCATCACCTTCATCAAACTCTAATTTAAGTTTAACGCGGTTACGAGGCAATTTAGTAATGCTGATATCTACTTTAGCGTTGTATTTACCAATACTGTGGAAAAACTCAACTAAGCCCTTTTCGATACTATCGATAACGGTTTTATCAAGTGGTTCACCTTGGCGAATATCTTGCTGATCAAGAGACTCATTAAGCTGCTCGTCTTTAATGTCTTTATTGCCTTCAAACTCAATGAAGCTGATGGTAGGACGTTCCGTTACTTTAAAAATAACGTTGTTGCCATCACGAAGGGCTTTTATGTTATCAAAGTGCCCAGAACGATAAAGTGACTTTATTGTTTTTGAAATCGTATAGTCATCAACATTATCGCCTACGTTAATAGGAATATGTGTTAGCGCTGCACCAAGTGCTACACGCTGCAAACCTTCAACTTTCAGGTCTTCAACAATAAAGGAGTTTTGGCCTAGGGCTGCAAAACTTGCACCCAATAAACTTGTTACTGCCAAATGTTTTTTTATAGCCATTTTATTATCTTTATCCTTTACAACTGTATTACCGCATAACACCCTACTAAAGTGGTGCTTTACAATCGTGTTCTAATTAGTAATTTGCCACGCTGTAAAACTACAAACGCGATACATCATTGAACAAAGCGAAACATGTTAGAAAAATGAGCAACAGGGCGCCCACTTTAAAACCAAACTCTTGTGTCTTTTCAGAGACCGGCTTTTTACGAAAAAGTTCAATTATGTAATACATTAAGTGTCCACCATCAAGCACTGGTAAGGGTAATAAATTAAATACACCCAAGTTAACGCTTATTAAGGCTAAAAAGCTTAAAAAGGCCACTAACCCATAGCTTACGCTAGTTCCAGCGCCTACTGCAATGCCCACAGGGCCACTTAAATTCTTAACCGAAACCTGGCCTGTAATTAAATTACCAATCATATCAAAACTGAGTGTAATTAAGCGCCACGTTTCTTTTGTGCCTCGCACGATACTATCGAGCGGACCGTAATGTCTAGTCTCTACATAACCATCAGGCCATTGCTGTACAACAGGAGCAACGCCTAAAAAGCCTTGCTCAATACCGTTATTATCAATGCGCCCTTTAGGGGTTACTGTAATGGCTTTTATAGTATCTTGTCTTTTTACACTAAATTGTAAAGATTTGTTAGCTGATTGCGTAATAAGATTAACTAATTGCTGCCAATTGCTTATTGTTTCACCGTTTACAGCCAAAATTGTGTCATTAACTTGTAAATTAGCGTGTTCTGCAGCTGAGTCTTTAGTTACGGCGGCAATTGTTAAAGTTGCTTGAGGTCTAAACGGTACAATACCTAACGAACTCAGTGGTGGTACGTCTTGCTGATCTAGTTTCCACCCCTCTAAATTAAGCGTTTTAACACGTGGTTGAAGGTTTTTATCGCGCACTATCACTTCAACGCTTTCTTCACCTAAATTAGACATAAGTGCAAACGTGGCATCTTGCCAGGTCGTTATATCATCATCACCAATTTTTATAATATGTTGAGAAGGCATAATGCCCGCTTGCTCTGCCCGGCTGCCCTCGGTAATACTACCTACCACAGGCTTTACCGACTGCACACCCACCATATACATTACAGCAAGAGCAAAAATGGCAAACAAAAAGTTGGCCATTGGACCCGCTGCAACTATGGCAATACGTGCTTGTACAGATTTAGCGTTAAACGATAAATGACGTTGGTTTGCCGGCACGTCATCAACACGCTCATCAAGCATTTTTACATAACCGCCTAATGGAATAGCCGCAATCACATATTCGGTATTATATTTATCGTGCCATTTTAATAGTGGCTTACCAAAGCCAATTGAAAAACGCAGCACTTTAACGCCCATTTTTCGTGCAACCCAAAAATGGCCATATTCATGTATGGCCACTAAAATACCAAGCGCTAAAATAAATGAGCCAAGATTCCAAAAAAAATCAAACATATTAATGCGCCACTTTTGTTATAAATTCTGAAGCGCTAATACGCGCTAATTTATCGCACTCTAAAATTTCATCTAAGCTTTGTACATTGGTATACGTTGCAGCTTCAAGCGTTTGTGCATTTATTTTGTATATATCAGTAAAACCAATTTTACCGTTTAAAAATGCACTTACTGCTATCTCATTTGCAGCATTAACCGTTGTGGTCGCGCCCTGCCCTGCACTACACGCATCAATCGCTAATTGTAAATTTGGATAGCGAGAAAAGTCAGGCTTGGTGAATGAGAAATCACATATATCAGAGAAGTTTAACGGTTTAACGCCTGCATTAATTCGCTCAGGGTATGCAAGTGCATGGGCAATTGGCGTACGCATATCAGGGTTACCCATTTGCGCTAAAATAGAACCGTCGTGGTATTGCACCATTGAGTGAATAATACTTTGTGGATGAATCACTACGTCTATATCACTGGTGTCGCAATTGAATAACCACTTAGCTTCAATAAACTCTAAGCCTTTATTCATCATAGTGGCCGAGTCTACTGATATTTTTTGACCCATCGACCAGTTAGGATGCGCCACGGCTTCACTTACAGTTACATCTTTTAGTGTGTTTATATCGCGCGTTAAAAACGGGCCACCAGAACCGGTAAGCAAAATTTTACTTACGCCATGTTGCTGTAAATTTTGATCGCCTTTGGCATTTTGTAACGAAGAAGGTAGGCATTGAAAAATAGCATTATGTTCGCTATCAATTGGCAGCAAGGTTGCTTTATGTTGTTTAACTTTATCAATAAACAACTGACCTGACATAACTAACGATTCTTTATTAGCAAGGAGTACTTTTTTACCTGCTTCTACTGCACTTAATGTTGGCAGTAAACCAGCTGCACCTACAATTGCCGACATCACGACATCAACATCTGGGTGAGCACATAAGTCGCACATTGCTTGCTCGCCGTGCATAACAAGCGTTTGGCATGGTGTATTAGCTAAATAAGCAGATAACTGCTCAGCGGCTTGCTGGGTAGCCATAATCGCATAAAGTGGTTCGTGTTCAATACACAGCTCAGCCATTTTTTTTGCGTTTTGCCCTGCAGCTAAAACAAAAACATCAAATAACTCTTTATTGCGCGATACAACATCTAGTGTACTTAAACCAATTGAACCTGTTGCGCCTAAAATAACCAGCAATTGCTTTTGGCTCATAAACTAAGAGTCCACGCATAGCACATTACAAACATTGGAGCTGCAGCCGTTAAGCTGTCAATGCGATCTAAAATACCGCCGTGCCCAGGTAAACAACGGCCGCTATCTTTTAAACCAGCTTCACGTTTAAACATGCTTTCAAGTAAATCACCTACCGCAGAGAACAATGCAATAAATGCAGTCATTATCGCGTAGATAGGCCAAACACCTAAATCAACATCGGTAAAGTGACAAAATGCTAAAACAAAAATGATAGAAGCGACTACACCGCCTGCTAACCCTTCAATTGTTTTATTAGGGCTCACTTTTGGCATAAGTTTATGCTTACCAAAGCTCTTACCTGAAAAATAAGCACCAACGTCTGCACTCCACACAATACCCAATACGACTAAAATCAGTACAGAGCCAAAATGTGTTGATTCAGCATATTGCGCACTGCGCAGCGTATTTAGTGCAAGCCATAACGGCACAAGTGTTAATAAACCTGCAATGCCGCGCATTACTAGACCTTCATTCCACGCTTTAGCCATTTCTGGATAGCGCCAAATTAAATAACTAGCAACAATCCACCAAGCAAACGAAAGCGTAAATAAGTAATTCGCATCACCTACTAGCTTGCCACTTTCCCATAGTGATTCAATAGGCCAATGTAAATTAAGCAGGCCAAGTAAGGCTGCAATCAATACAACAAAAGCACCACGTTTGAGCTTATCGCATAAACCCATAAACGCAGACCATTCCCATGCGCCTAATAATACTATTGCACCGGCAAAGTAACTAAATAACGTAAGCGGTGTATAAAAAACCAAAGCTAATGCCGATGGTGCAAGCACAAGTGAGGTTAAAATTCGTTGTTTTAACAAAATGTGACCCTTATTCTATTTAGGTTTGAGCGAGTAATTGTTTTATTTGTTCGCCCGTACAACCAAAACGTCGCTCTCTGGCAACGTAACACGCTATAGCCTCAGCAAATGCTGCTTCATTAAAATCAGGCCAAAGTGTTTCGGTAAAGTAAAGTTCTGCATAAGCAACTTGCCATAGTAAAAAATTACTAATACGAACATCGCCACCAGTGCGAATAAGTAAATCAGGTTCTGCCTGATCTGCCATGCTCATATGCTGTGCTAAGCGCTCTTCTGTAATATCTTCTGCGTTGAGTGTGCCTTGCGCAACTTGCAAAGCAAGTTGTTTAGCCGCGTTAGCCATATCCCAACGACCACCGTAATTAGCTGCAACATTTAAGCGCAATCCGGTATTATTTTCAGTCAGCTTATGCGCAGCGTCTACCTTGCTACGTAATCCTTCAGAAAATCGTGATAAGTCTCCAATAATGGTCAGTTTTACATTGTTTTTATGAAGCTTTTTAACTTCCTTTGTTAAAACAAATAAGAAAAGCTCCATTAAAGTGTTTACTTCGTCTTCAGGGCGGCGCCAGTTTTCACTACTAAAAGCAAATAAGGTTAACGATTGTATCCCTAATTTAGTACAAAACTGAACAGATTGACGAACTGCGTCTACGCCTTTTTTATGCCCATACACACGAGGTCTATTTCTAGCTTGTGCCCAACGTCCGTTCCCATCCATGATGATAGCAACATGTTTGGGTAAACATTGCTGTGAAATTGTGTCAGCATCTAGAACCATAAATATCGAGTATTCCATAAAAAAACGCCGCCTAGTATACCCTAGACGGCGTTTCAAAACTAATAATTTTAATAGGTCCTGTCGACCTTTCAGGATTGTAATTTATTCAATCTAGGCAGAACCCTTTGGGCAGCGCGTTTTTAGATTTTATGCATTGCTATCGCCTAATAATGGGAAATAACCACACTACGTAGGCTCTGCCTTGCCTTAAAACCAAACACACTACTGCAAATTCAACCTCAAAAGATAAACAGGCCCTACTTAGATTTCCATTAACTCTGCTTCTTTAGCAGCTAATAGAGTATCCATTTCTTTGATAAACTTATCTGTAAGTTTTTGAATCGCATCATCTGATTGACGCGCTTCATCTTCAGATATTTCTTTATCTTTTAATAAACCTTTTACATCGCCATTAGCATCACGACGAATGTTACGAATAGCAACACGACCGCCTTCAACTTCGCCACGTACAATTTTGATTAGGTCTTTACGACGCTCTTCTGTAAGTGGAGGAAGAGGTACACGAATAACAGTACCTGCCGACATAGGGTTTAAACCTAAGTCAGACGCCATAATTGCTTTTTCAACAGCTTGCGCTAAAGACTTATCAAATACACCAATAGCAAGTGTACGAGAATCTTCAATTGTTACGTTAGCAACTTGGTTTAAAGGCGTTGGTGCACCGTAGTACGACACCATAATGCCATCTAGGATTGCAGGATGTGCACGGCCAGTACGAATTTTAGATAATTGGCTACCTAGTGCAGTTACACTTTTTTGCATGCGCGCTTGCGCGTCTTTTTGAATATCGTTAATCACGGTTTAATCCTAATTATTTGATTATTTCATCTGAGGCTTGTGAAGAAATAAGTGTTCCTTCTTCTTCACCCATAATTACGCGTTTTAGCGCGCCTGATTTATTCATATTAAATACGCTCAATGGCATATTGTGATCGCGGGCTAGAGTAAATGCCGCTAAATCCATAACTTTTAATTCTTTTTCAATGATTTCATTGTAGCTTAAGTGGCTGTAAAGCGTCGCTTCTGGGTTTTTAACAGGATCATCACTGTACACGCCATCCACTTTAGTCGCTTTAATTACTGTATCCGCTTCAATTTCGATACCGCGTAAACACGCTGCAGAATCGGTAGTAAAAAATGGGTTACCGGTGCCTGCTGCAAAAATAACAACGCGGCCAGTTTTCAATAAACTAATTGCTTCAGCCCAGTTATAAGCGTCACATACACCATTTAGCGGAATAGCCGACATTAAGCGACAGTTTACAAATGCACGGTGTAGCGCATCACGCATTGCAAGGCCATTCATAACCGTTGCAAGCATACCCATGTGGTCGCCTACTACGCGGTTCATACCTGCTTCTGCAAGTGAACCACCGCGTAAAAAGTTACCTCCACCAATAACTAAACCCACTTCTACGTCAAGCTCTACTAGCTCTTTAATTTCTTGTGCCATACGGTCTAAAACTTTAGGGTCGATGCCGAAGCCTTCGTCTCCCATTAAAGCTTCACCACTTAATTTGAGAAGAACACGTCTGAAAATAGGTTTGCGATTGATAGTCATAGTATAGGGGCCAACTTTTATTGAATTATGGATAAAAAATAACCGCGCTTATGTTAAACATAAAAGCGCGGTTATTTTAAAGAATTTCTAGCTGTGAAGCAAAACCAAATAGTACTTTAATTGCATCTAATTTCCTTTTGCATCACAAATAGTTAATCTTACTGACCTTTAGCAGCTGCAATTTGAGCAGCAACTTCAGCAGCAAAATCTTCTTCTTTCTTCTCGATACCTTCACCAACTTCTACACGTACAAAGCCAGTAACTGTTGCGTTTTTCTCTTTAAGAATATCGCCAACAGATTTTTTAGGTTCCATGATGAAAGCTTGACCAGTAAGAGAAACCTCACCAGTGAATTTTTTCATGCGACCAACAACCATCTTCTCAGCGATTTCAGCAGGCTTGCCTTCATTCATCGCGATTTCGATTTGTACTTGCTTTTCTTTTTCTACAACGTCAGCTGGTACGTCAGAAGGAGTTAAGTACTCTGGACGTGAAGCAGCAACGTGCATTGCAACGTGCTTAAGTGTTTCTTCATCAGCAACACCTGCAACAACAACACCGATACGGTCGCCATGACGGTACTCAACTAGGTTTTCACCAGCGATGTACTGCAGACGACGTACGTTGATGTTTTCGCCAATTTTAGTTACTAGCTCAACACGGTCTTCTTCAAACTTAGCTTGTAAGTCTTCGATAGTAAGAGTGTCAGCAATTGCAGCTTCAGCAACTTTATCAGCAAATGCTAAAAAGCTTACGTCTTTTGCAACGAAGTCTGTTTGACAGTTAACTTCTACTAGTACTGCAACACCAGCGTTTTGCTTGATGATGATAGTACCTTCAGCAGCAATGTTACCTGCTTTTTTAGCAGCTTTCGCAGCGCCACTTTTACGCATGTTTTCAATCGCTAACTCGATGTCGCCATCAGTCTCAGTTAACGCTTTTTTACAATCCATCATGCCAGCGCCTGTGCGCTCGCGTAATTCTTTAACTAGGGCAGTAGTTACAGCCATTAGTAAATCCTCAAATCTGAAATCTGGTTTAGATAAGCGGGTTACCCGCTCTACAAGAATAACAAGTCTTCACCTTAAAAAGATGAAGACTTGATGATAGCTAATTACTCAGCTTCAACGAAATCGTCTTTCTCAGCTTGAGCAACGATGTTATTCTCGCGACCTTCAGTGATAGCAGCTGCAACAGCGCTAGTGTAAAGGCTTACAGCACGGATAGCATCATCGTTACCAGGAACGATGTAATCAACGCCGTCTGGGTTAGAGTTAGTATCAACGATTGCAACAACAGGGATACCTAGGTTGTTTGCTTCACGGATAGCAATGTGCTCGTGGTCAGCATCGATAACGAAAAGCGCGTCTGGAAGACCGCCCATGTTTTTGATACCACCAAGGCTCTTTTCAAGCTTTTCCATTTCGCGGTTAAGCATTAACGTTTCTTTCTTAGTTAATTTCTCGAAAGTACCGTCTTGGCTTTGTACTTCAAGGTCTTTAAGACGCTTGATTGATTGACGTACAGTTTTCCAGTTAGTCAACATACCACCTAACCAACGGTGATTTACGAAGAACTGATCGCTTTCTAAAGCAGCTGCTTTAACTGCGTCGCTTGCTGCGCGCTTAGTACCAACGAAAAGAACTTTACCTTTGTTAGCTGCAGCACTTGATAAAAACTTAAGTGCGTCGTTGAACATTGGTACAGTTTGCTCAAGGTTGATGATATGTACACGGTTACGTGTGCCGAAGATGAAAGGCTTCATCTTAGGGTTCCAGTAACGTGCTTGGTGACCAAAGTGAACACCAGCTTGAAGCATATCGCGCATTGAAACGTTTGCCATTTTATAGATCCTCTATAGTTGTTTAGGGTTAGGCCTCCACATATCCCATAGCACCAACACCGAAGTAATTAAACTTCAAATGCACCCAAGTGTATGTGACGATACGTGTGTGTGTTAAAATAAAATTGTGTTTGCCTTAAATACAAAAAATCATTTAAGAATTTATTTGTAAAAAGACGGCGCGCTTTATACCATATTAAAATTAAATACTCAACGTCGCGTGCAAAATTTGTTCGGCGATAAATGTTAGAAACTCAACTTTGGAGCCTCAATGAGCGCTATTATCAAGACCCCTGAAGAAATAGAGAAAATGCGCGTAGCTGGGCGCTTAGCGGCCGATGTACTTGAAATGATCGGCCCTCATGTAGTGCCGGGTGTTACCACCGATGAGCTAAATACACTTTGTCATGATTATATTGTGAATGTGCAACAAGCAATCCCTGCTCCGTTAAATTATCATGGCTTTCCAAAATCAGTTTGTACGTCAGTTAATCATGTTATTTGTCACGGAATTCCAAATGACAAAGCATTAAAAGAAGGCGACAGCGTAAATATTGACGTAACTGTCATTAAAGATGGCTACCACGGCGATACTTCTAAAATGTTCCACGTTGGTACACCAAACATCCAAGCTAAGCGTCTTGCAGAAGTAACACAAGAAAGCTTATACCTTGCTATTAAAATGGTAAAACCAGGTGTGCGCTTAGGTGATATTGGCTCTGCTATTCAAAAATATGCAGAAAGTTTTAATTACTCTATTGTTCGTGAATATTGCGGCCACGGTATTGGCGCAGGATTTCATGAAGAACCACAAGTAATGCACTACGGTAAAGCGGGTACTGGCGAAACTTTAAAAGCGGGCATGTGCTTAACAATTGAACCAATGGTTAATGCGGGTAAACGCCAATGTAAGCTACTTAAAGATGATTGGACTGTAGTAACTCGCGACCGCAGCTTGTCTGCACAGTGGGAACATACTTTATTAGTGACTGAAAATGGTGTTGAAATTTTAACGCTACGATCAGATGATACTATCGACAGGATCATAGAACACTAATAATAAATAAGAAATTAGGAGCCAGCCCACGTGGCATTACCCAACAAAGTAAAAAAGTTGCTCAGCGATGCAGAGCAACTTAGTGATTATCGCGATTGTTCTAGCTATTTTTATAAATGGTTACATAACGAATTTTCTAAACAACCGGTTGGGAATTTAATTAATGCCCGGGCTGAGTTTATTGACCGCCTACTAATTAAGCTTTTTCATGTTTACGACTTAGCGCGCGAACCTGATTTAGCACTAATAGCAGTAGGCGGATACGGACGTGGCGAGCTACATCCCTACTCCGACATCGATTTTTTATTGCTTGTAACTAAACCACCAAGCGAAGAAATATGCGAAAAAATAGGCCAGTTTGTCACCATGCTATGGGATCTCAACTTAGAGATTGGCCACAGCGTGCGCACGATAGAACAAGCCATTGAGCAAAAACGTGAAGACGTTACTTTTGCCACCAGTTTACTCGAAAGCCGCCTTATTTTTGGTAATCATATTGAGTTTGAAAAACTCAAAACGCATATTCTAGAAACCCCCGTATGGCGCTCCGGTGAGTTTTTTACTGCCAAAGTTCAAGAACAAAACTTACGTCACAAAAAGTGCCATGGCACCGCGTATAATCTTGAGCCAAACATTAAAGAAAACCCCGGTGGCCTGCGCGACTTGCAAACCATTATTTGGGTCGCAAAAAAGCACTTTAGAACCGAAACCCTGCAAGAGTTAATAAGTCACGGCTACTTAACCCATGAAGAGTTTCAAGAGCTTTCAGAGTGCCTAGAGAACCTATGGAATATTCGCTTTGCACTGCATCTAGCCGCAGGTCGGGCTGAAAACCGCTTATTGTTTGATCATCAACCACAAGCCGCCGAAATTTTAGGTTTTGGTAGCGACGGTAAAGCCTCTGTTGAGCGTATGATGAAGCGCTTATTTAGAATAATGAGCCGCGTGCGCGAACTTAACCAAATGCTACTTTCATACTTTGAGCAAAGTATCATGCCCGAAAGTAGTGAAAAAACGGTGATAGTACTCGACAGAAACTTTGAGCAAGTGGGCCATCAAATACGCGTAAAAGATCCATCTGTATTTTTTAGACGTGACCAACTTTTTGTATTGTTTGAGCACATAGCAGACAACCCTGCAATAACGCATATTTACCCAAGCACTATTCGTACAATCCGCCAAGTACGCCGCCGTTTATTGGGGGATTTACAAGATTATGCAGCCTGTCGTGAAGCTTTTTTACGCTTAGTTAAACACCCTAATGGTATGGGCCGCGCATTTACGTTAATGCACAAGCACGGCATGCTTGCCGCCTACTTACCGCAGTGGCGTAATATATTTGGACAAATGCAGTTCGATTTGTTTCACGCCTACACCGTAGATGAGCATACTCACAAATTAATCAAAAATATTTACGAATACTTTGATAAAACTGGCATTAGCGAGTTTCCTATTTGTAGTGAAATAGTCACTCGAATGGACAAACCAGAGCTACTTTATTTAGCCGGTATATTTCACGACATTGCTAAAGGCCGAGGGGGAGATCACTCTGAACTTGGCGCTGTTGATGCTATAGCCTTTGCTAAACTACATGGTTTTTCATCCTCTGATGCAAAATTAGTAGCATGGCTTGTAAGTAACCATTTACTTATGTCGGTTACCGCGCAGCGTAAAGATATTAACGACCCTGCTGTAATAAAAGACTTTGCAACACGTATTAAAACAGAGCGCCAACTCGACTATTTATATTGTTTAACCGTTGCCGACATCCGTGCAACCAACGACAACTTATGGAACGATTGGAAAAACACCCTACTGCGTGAATTGTACTTGCACACGCAGCGCGCATTACGCTTAGGGCTTGAAAACCCAATGGATCAGCGCGACCAAATTCGCGATAAAAAGCACCAAGCTAAACAACGTCTACTCAACTTAGGTTACCCTGAGAATAAAATTGATTTAATTTGGAGTCGCTTTAAAGCCAACTACTTTACCGCCTTTAGCGAACAGCAAATATCGTGGCAAAGTGAGCATTTATTAACTAGCACCGATTTAAGCCAACCTAGTGTCATTGTATCTAACAAAGCAATGCATGGGGGTACACAAGTATTTGTATACAGCCCCTACTCTGGTGCGCTTTTTGCGAGATTAGTGAGTGTAATTGGCTCTAAAAAAGCACAAATACAGCACGCGCAAGTACTGACCACAAAAGATGGTTACGTCCTGTTTAGCTTTGTAATACTTGAAGTAAGTGGCGACCCTATTGCAAGTGGTCGAGCGCAATCAATTAAACGCGGGCTTGAGCAAGCACTTAGCGATCCGCGTAAAAAAATTCGCTTTAAAAAGAGCCGCTCTCAACGCTTTAAAGATTTTAATATTAAACCTAAAATTGTGTTGCGCCCACATGCACGCAAAGACCGTAGCTTAATAGAAATTCAAGCCGTCGATATACAAGGTTTACTAACCAAAATAGCCGAAGTTTTCCAAGCGCATTTACTACACATTCACGCTGCCCGTATTACAACGGTAGGTGAACGTGCAGAGGATTTCTTTGTTGTATCTAATAACGAATACCAAGCGCTGACTGATGAAGAGCAAGCAAAAATTCATCAGGCATTACGTAAAAAATTCAACGCCGAAACAGAATAGAGGACACACATGTCAGATTTAAAAACGATGATCGAAAACGCATGGGACAACCGCGATAGCATTAGCCCAAGCACAGTATCAAGCGACGTAAAACAAGCCATTATTGATGCACTTGATTTGCTTGATAGCGGCGCAGCACGCGTTGCTGAAAAAATATCAGGTGAATGGGTTGTACACCAGTGGCTTAAAAAAGCCGTTTTACTGTCGTTTCGTATTCGCGACAACCAACCAATGAACGACGGCGTAAACCAGTTTTACGACAAAGTACCACTTAAATTTAGCGACTACACGCCAGAGCAATTTCAGCAAGGTGGTATGCGCGTAGTACCAAACGCAGTAGCACGTAAAGGCAGCTTTGTAGGTAAAAACGTCGTACTTATGCCATCGTACGTAAATATTGGCGCATACGTTGACGACGGCACCATGGTTGATACATGGGCGACTGTAGGCTCATGTGCACAAATTGGTAAGAACGTACATTTATCAGGTGGCGTAGGCATAGGCGGCGTTTTAGAGCCTCTACAAGCTAATCCAACTATCATTGAAGACAACTGCTTTATTGGCGCACGTTCTGAAATTGTTGAAGGCGTAATTGTTGAAGAAGGCGCAGTAATTTCAATGGGCGTTTACATCAGCCAAAGCACTCGTATTTATGACCGCGAAACTGGCGAAATTCACTACGGCCGCGTACCAGCAGGCGCAGTAGTTGTACCAGGCGCACTACCGTCAAAAGATGGTACTCACAGCCTATACGCTGCAATCATCGTAAAAAAAGTAGATAAGCAAACACGTGAAAAAGTAGGTATAAACGCCCTACTACGCTCAATTGATGAGTAATAGTCGATTGGGTTGAGTGAAATGAAACCCAACGATACGTTGAAGTTAAGTGTTTTAGCTAAACTTTAATTATATATAGAAAGCTCTAAGCCCTTTGGTTTGGAGCTTTTTTAAATTCTTCTAAATGAAGTTTTAGTACTAGACACTTCTACATCAAAATTTAATGAACTCAAAAAAGACTTTAAGCCTTTAACAGCTAACTCATTATTTTCTGATGGTCCTATTATAATTTCATCAATTGAATTTTTAGGAAAAGGTATCGCTCTATATGGGGCTATAATGCCAGACTTTAGGGTTCTGTAGCATAAAGGAAAAAACTCTTTCACTCCATTTTCAAGCTCTATAAAATCAATATTAGAGGAGTCTATAAAATCAAAATAACCCTTTTCAGTATTTTCATTTAATGAGACTAAACCAGGGTAAAAAAGAGTAAAACGATACTCTTCTTCATATTCGAACGCTTGATCTTTTATGCTAGCAATCTTAAAAATCGCTTCATTAAAAATTTCAATTGCAGCAATAGCACATTTTTCATTTAGGTCATTTCCATTTGAATTTGGATCTAACACATAACTTAAAACCTCAGGCAGATAGTGTTCTTCAATTAAAGAATGAAGCATTTCCTCAGTTGGTTGGTAATCAACATCATCATAGCCACTCAAAAGTTTTCTTTGCCTAAAGTACTCATCATCAAATAGCTTTTCTTTATTAAACTTTATGCAATATGAAGTTTGCTCTGACCCGTAAGTTAGCCAGTGGTTTAGGCTATCACGCTTAGTTGTAAATGAAGTGGTATAAATTTCATCAATGGTATTATTATCAATTATGTTCCATAGAAAATTTAAAAAATGATTTGCGAGATGCACGTCCTTACTTCGCATTTCTTTTTGGGTAACATCTAAAGGTATATTTTTGTGTTTGGCATAAATTTCTTCGAGTTTGATTTGTGAAAACTCAGACAAACTCCCTCTGAGTGATTTTATTCTATCAATACCTTGCTTTATTTCTCTAAAATCATTTAGATACTCTGCGTTAGTAGCCCATAAACTTTTGCTCTCTAAAATTCCCTTTAAACCATCTGCAGAAGTGTAATGATAAACATATTCCATATTTAAAATCCCAAGTAATGTTAATCTTTAGTTTAAGCTTGATAAGTGGCAACAATAAAATTTGATAATCTTAAACAAGAGACTGAATTAGCCAACACACCCAAGATATAATAAGGTAGTAAAGCACAATTGAAAGTTAGCAATTAATATTAAGGATTAATATGACAAAAACTGCTTTACGCTCAACTATTTTGCTACCGGTATTTTTACCTGCAGTGGTTATTATTCTGCTCTTGGTAATTGGTACAATTAGCAACCCTGAACTCGCAGGGCAAGTATTCAGCGTTACCCTCAAGTGGATAACAGAAACCTTTGGTTGGTTTTATATGTTATCAGTCGCTATTTTCTTAGTTTTCATTGTTTGTGTAGCAGCCTCCAGCTGGGGAAATATCAAGCTGGGTCCTGATCATGCGCAGCCGCAATACAGTTTCGCTGAATGGTTTGCTATGCTATTTTCGGCCGGTTACGGAGTCGCATTACTTTATTTTGGTGTAGCAGAGCCCGTGCTCCATTATGCATCTCCGCCCGCAGGCGCAGCAGAAACCGTCGACGCTGCCAAGCAAGCTATGCAAATTGCATTTTTTCATTGGGGTTTTCACATATGGGCAATCTATGGGATTGTCGGTTTAGTCCTTGCGTATTTTGCATTTCGTCATGGCCTCCCACTGTCGATTCGCTCAGCGTTGTATCCACTTATTGGTGATAAAATATATGGTCCTATTGGTCACACTGTTGATGTGTTTGCCATATTAGGCACGTTATTTGGCATTGCCACAACGTTAGGACTTTCCGTTACCCAAATTAATGCTGGGCTGCATTATTTGTGGCCAAGTATCCCTATTAATACCACAGTACAAATTACTGCTATTGCCATTATTACCGCAGCAGCTACTCTCTCAGTAGTGGCTGGGATGGATAAAGGTGTAAAGCGCTTATCTATTGTAAACATGACTCTTGCAGTGTCGTTAATGGCCTTTGTATTTTTTATTGGCCCTACTATTCATATTCTTGAATCGTTTTTACAAAATACCGGCAGCTACCTTAGCGGTATTGTTGAGCGTACTTTTAATTTACAAGCGTACAGCCGTAGTGATTGGATTGGTAACTGGACCCTATTTATATTTGGCTGGACTATTGCTTGGGCACCCTTTGTTGGCATGTTTATCGCTAAAATTAGCCGCGGCAGAACCATCAGGCAATTTGTTGTTGGCGTGATGCTAGTCCCGACTATTTTTACCTTTTTATGGTTTTCTGTGTTTGGTGATACCGCGTTAAATCTAATAATGAATGAAGGGTTCAATACTTTAATTACTGATGTTCAAGCAAACCAAGCTGTTGCATTGTTTCAGTTATTTGAGGTGTTACCGTTATCATTTATTATTTCGCTACTTACCGTTATTCTAATCATTACCTTTTTTGTTACTTCGTCTGACTCAGGATCATTAGTTATTGATTCTCTCGCCTCTGGAGGTAATATTAATACACCCGCATGGCAACGCGTGTTTTGGGCTGTGCTAGAGGGCGCGGTGGCTGCTGTTTTATTAGTGGCAGGTGGGTTAAGTGCGCTACAAACTATGACTATAGCCAGTGCCTTACCCTTTGCGATTATTATGCTTATTGCAACCGCTGGGCTTTGGCGAGCACTCACCATTGAAGGCCATCGCGATACTAGTTTACAAGCACATGCGCTTAATGGCCGTAATATTAACTTATCTCATTGGAAGCGCCGTTTAGCCGCCATGGTTAATTACCCCAATAAAGAAAAAGTACACACCTTCATTAGTAGTGTGGTAGTACAAGCAATGCAAGCCGTTCAGGCTGAATTAAAAGCGCGACAATGGCATGCAGAGGTTGATTTTGATACCGACTTAGGCCGTGCTCATTTAACTGTGCTACGCCATGAGCATGTTGATTTTGTGTATGACATTCGTCTAACCGAACACCCTATGCCAAGCTTTGCCTATTCTGAGCTGAAACCTGAGACTGATAACATCGAAATGTATTACAAGGCTGATGTTTTCTTACGCCGTGGTGGGCAATCTTACGATGTGTATGGTTACAGTGAAGATGATATTGTGAAGGATATTCTTGATCAATTTGAGAATTACTTACACTTTTTAGGTAACAGCCCAGGTGAACTACCTTGGGATATGGCCGAACACGATGACATGTTAAATAGCGATAAACCTTAAATAAGCATCGTATTTAATACACAATTATTGCAATAAAAAAGGCACTGAAAAGTGCCTTTTTAGTTCGCTCAATTAATTTTTAACTACAGCGCGTTAAATACGTCGTCTGTTTTAGCTGCGCAAATAAAATCGTTTTTGTGTAGGCCTTTAATTGAATGGCTCCACCATGTAACCGTTACTTTGCCCCACTCGGTTAATAAACCTGGGTGATGGCCTTCGTCTTCTGCCATGTCGCCTACTTTGTTAGTAAACGCGATAGCCTGTTTGAAGTTTTTAAATTTATAAACACGCTCAAGCTGCATAATGCCGTCACGTACTTCTGGTACCCAATCTGGGATTTTAGTAATTAATTGTGCTAACTCTTCGTCAGATACTTTTGGCGCATCTACATGACAGGCTTCGCATTTTTGTGCACTTAATGAAGACATTCTAAATCCTTACTTTTAGCTTTTGTAGCATTAATGTTTAACTGGCTAATTTTTCTTTTGGTGGAAATTTTGGGTCGTGCAAACCAAGCTCTTTAGCTCGCTCAACCAAAGTCATAATATCCATTTGTGATATATCAAACAGATCATGAATCGAATTTATGGTGTAGTACTGTGGTTGCATAATATCAATACGGTACGGCGTACGCAGTACATCTAGAACATTCATTGGGCTGATTTCTGGCGTGTTTGAGTATACGTACTGAGTCTCCCCTGGGCTTGATAAAATACCACCGCCGTAAATACGCAGACCGTGTTCGGTTTGCATTAAACCAAATTCGACTGTAAACCAGTATATACGCGCAAGGTATACACGGTCTTTTTTCTGCGCTGCGTAACCTAATTGCCCGTACTTATGCGTAAACTCGGCAAAGTCAGGGTTAGTTAGCATGGCGCAATGGCCAAATATTTCATGAAAAATATCAGGCTCTTGTAGGTAGTCAAATTCTTCGCGGCTACGAATAAATGTAGCTACCGGAAACTGCTTGTTTGCCAGTAATCTAAAAAACTCATCAAAGTCGATAAGCGCAGGTACTGGTGCAACTTGCCAACCGGTTGTGGCTAGTAACACTTCGTTTAGTTCGCTTAACTGCGGAATGCGGTCGTGCGGCAGGTTAATCTTTTTTAACCCTTGCATGTACTCATCGCAGGCTTTGCCTTCAATGCATGCAAGTTGGCGCGCTACAAGCTCAGACCAAATTTTATTTTCTTCATCACTCCAATGTATAACACCATTTTCGTCTGGTGTTTTGGATGTGTATTTACTTGCTTTAGCCATAAGTACCTTCTTGGGTGTGAGCCCTAAATCGGTGTCAGTGTGATACTCAAACCTAATGAATATCGAATGGCCCCATACTATGCAAAAGTGAAGAAAAGTTTAATAGATAGGCTAACATCAGTATTTAGCGCGATCACTTAGATTGTAAATTTAAAATTACACCTGTGGCACATTAAAAATACAGGCCTTTAAACAAAGGCCTACACCTTGTTTTTAGTGTACAAAATTAAATACACCTAACCAATTTTAGTAAAAGCTTGGTCTAAATCACTAATAATGTCGTTAACATCTTCAAGCCCAACCGAGAGTCTGATCAGCCCATCACTTATTCCAGCGGCAGCTCGCTCCTCTGGCGTATAAGGCGAGTGAGTCATAGATGCAGGATGCTGAATCAGTGTTTCAGCGTCGCCGAGGCTTACTGCAAGTGTACAAAGTTTCATACTATCAATAAATTGTGCGCCATCTTGTAGCGTGCCTTTTATTTCAAACGCAATAACACCACCAGCGGCTTTCATTTGATTACCAATAAACTTATAACCTGGGTGCGACTTAAGCCCCGGGTAATATACGGTGCTTACTTGTGGGTGAGCCTCTAGATATTGCGCTATTGTTTGTGCGCTTTGACAATGGCGCTCTATTCTAATAGCGAGTGTTTTTAGGCCTCGATTAATTAGCCATGCATCGTGTGGGCTTATGGTTGCACCAATATCTTTTAGTACGGTCATTTTAATGTGTGTTATGTGCTCAAACGATCCACATACAATACCGGCAACTACATCTCCGTGGCCGTTTAAGTACTTGGTCGCACTGTGCATTATAATGTCGATACCGTATTTTTTAGGCGATTGCAGTAGCGGCGTTAAAAAGGTGTTGTCGACCACACTAATTAAGTTGTGCTCTTTAGCAACTGCGCCAATAAGTGCCAAATCAATAACCGCCATAGTGGGGTTGATTGGCGTTTCTACAAATATCATTTTTGAATTAGGTTTGATGGCAGCGCGTAGTTCGTCCTCGTTGGTCATATCAACAAAAGTGACTTCGATTCCCCAGCGCGGCAACATATGCGAGAAAAACGCAAAGGTACAACCATATAAAGCACTTGAGGCAACAAGATGATCTCCTTGCGATAAAAAGCTCAGTACTGAGGCAGATACAGCCCCCATACCTGTTGCGGTTGCAGCTGCTGCTTCACAACTCTCTAGTTGAGCAACTTTTTGTTCAAGCTCTGTGGTTGTGGGGTTTCCTAAACGCGTATAAATATAGCCAGGTTCGTCGCCTGCAAAACGCGCAGCACCTTGTGCGGCATTTTCAAAATGAAAGGTCGAGGTTTGATACAAAGGAGAAGTAAGTGCGCCGTGCGGGTCGTTTGCTTTTTGTGGTCCGTGAATACACTGGGTGTTTATATGATGCTTGCTCATTGTAGGCTCATTTTTTTGATTATTATGTTTTTGCGATTCAACAATCAAAACGTATGCGCTTACAAACAGCAAGCATGCCGGATGCTCAGATGGCTATTTGTGTAAAAACCGTGCAGCGCACGTTTGTACACAAATATTGCCACCAGGGCGTGTTGACCTTTGCGGATTGAAATTTGTTCAATCCAAGGAAGATTAAATCGCGGCGCGAGGTTTGTAACCTAGTGGGCTCGGTAACTGCTCCTGCGTTACCCTACTGGCTTACATCCATGTAAGAATAAGTAAAACCGAGCAAAGCTTCCGCGTCCTGCTCACGCCCCTTACCTACATCCATGTAGGCAACAAAGAGTAAATAGCCCCTAGGAAGTACCCTTTGGGCAGCGCCTGTTTGGCATTAATGCTACGTTATCACCTATTTATGGGGAATAACCACACTACATAGGCTCTGCCTTGCCTAAATACCAAACAGACTGCTGCAAATTCAACCATCAAAGATAAACACGCCCTCGTATTTTACTGCGTTGACTCCGCCTTTTTACGGCTCATAATTTTACCTGCGATGCTTTGCACAGTGCCTTTTAGTAAGCTGCGTTTGTTTTCAAGCCGTGGTAATGGGCGACTAAGCTCCATTGCTTTGTAACCAATACGCGCTGTAAAAATACCGGCGCTGACCCCTTGCGCAGCTCGTCCCGAAAGCTTACCTAAAAGCTCAGCACTTAGTGCAGTTGCAGCAAGGTCAGATACAAGCTCTGCACTGCCTACAAACATCACTTGTTTTATCAGCATACGGTATAACTTTATACGGCTCGCGTAGCCAAAACCAATGCCATAAATTTTACCAATTTGTTCTATTAACTTAGTACCGCGCCAAAGCACGGCCATCATATCCACCAGCGCAAGTGGGCTTAAGGCAACTAGCAGTGCAGATTCAGTCGCAAAACGATTTATAAGCTTTTTAGCTTTGGTGTCTTGGGTTATTAATAAACTATTGGCGTACAGCGTCATTATTTCTTTGTCGCTGTGATGCATCGCTACTTGGTTTTTAAAGGTTTCAAAGTTATCAAGCTCCTGATGTTTATTGAGCTTTTCGAGCCAAGGTAATGCACCACCTACTTGCTCACTATTTAAAAGCCTGTCGGCTTCAACTCGGTGCAATTGGTTACGCTTTAAACTGCGGAGCATTCGGTACTCTCGCCACAATAAGCGCCCTATTAGCAGTACGCCACTTACAACCGCAGTTAAATAAACACTGCCTAAAATAATTGACTGCTCGAAAGCAAATAATAACGAGTACGCAAACTCTAAAAGCACCAGTACTATAAAACTAATAGCAAAAACACCTTTAAGCGTTTGCCACTTTGACTTTTTGTACACCGGTTCCAGATCTATTTCGGGCTCTAGTGCTTCATCTTCAAGTTCTTCGTAATCACTTTGCCCGTGCTGAATAATTTTTGCAGGTGCTAAAACGGGTTCGTTTTGTTCAATGCTTTGCGTATCTATCCGACGCCCTGCTTGAAATGTTTGGTTTGACTCACTCATGTTAATTTGTCTCCTAGCAGGTACTGCATGACATGATCTAATCGAATATGTTGTAGTTGTTTATCGGGGCTCGGCATTGGAGAGAACGATAAAAACTCAAATCCCTGTGCTGGCCACTCATTTTTATTAAGCATCCGCGAGGGTGGTTGCGGCGGTAGATACGTAAGCCAATCAGGCTCGTGTAATGGTTTACCGTAAATGCAGTCAAGCGTTTGGCCTTTGTCGGTAATTTGGCGCGGTTGCGTTGCTGTAATTGACGACATGGCCATGGTTTCTATTTTTACACCATCAAACTTTAAATGATTACTTTGCTCATGCACGAGCGAATCAAGTAGCAGTGCTAAATCTTTATGGTGCTTAGCACTTATGTGATCTGATTTATTAGCTGCAAATAATATTTTGTCTATGTTGGGCTTAAATAAACGTTTAAAAAAGCCCGACTCGCCATAGTTAAAATGTGCGAGTAATTGGTTTATTACACTGCTTTGCTCTTGGAGTGTTTCGTGCCCTTCGTTTAATGCACTAAGTACATCTACAAGTACAATTTGGCGATCAAAGTGCCTAAAATGCTCATTATAAAATGGTTTTACAACTTCTTTTATATAGGCGTTAAAACGCTTAATTAAATGCGCTAAATTAGAACCCGCAACGACATCGTCACCGTTTATTTCACCCGATACCGGAAAAAACAATAACAATGGCGCGCCTTGTAGGTCGCCAGGCATAAGCATGCGCCCAGGTTGCAACATGGCAAGTTTGGTGTCTTTTTTAAGCCCGACTAACATGCTTTGATAAAGCTGAGCAATATGAGCAAGTGCGTTTTCATCAACGGGAGCGTTTAAGTCAAGTTGCTCAACGGCCATTAAAAAATCACTTGATGTGTTTACGCGCGAAGGCTGAGTTAATAACGGATATTGCTGCTCGCACCATTGAGAATAGCTTTGCTCAAGCATAGGTAAATCAAGGAGCCATTCACCCGGGTAGTCAATAATATCTAAATAAAGCGTTGATTGCGGCGAAAAGTGCCCACGCAGCCCTGCATTACTTTGATACTTTATTGCCAAGCGCAGCGTATTAATACGCTCGGTAGATGCAGGCCATGTAGGCATCCCATCGCTGGGTAATAAAGTATTGAGTGCTCGAGGGTAATTAAACGTAGGGACTTTTAACGCCTCTTGCGGCACAACTTTAGTGGCCACATGGCGGTGCTCGCGCATTACATCAAAAAAAGGTAAGTTTTTATCGTCCGCTTGGGTTGTTAAGTGTTTAACAAGCGCGGTAATAAAGGCAGTTTTACCACTACCACTTAGGCCAGTTACGGCAAGCTTTACGTGTTGGTCTAAACTGCGATGAAGGGCTTTTTGTGCTTTGCCTTTAATGCTTTTAAAGGTCTTTTTTGCAAATGATTGGCTCATAAAGTGTCTTGCACCTAATTTGCCGTAATTTATCACGCTGCAAATAAGGTGCTATTAAATCCTTTAAAGTTTGTTAATTTCACGGCTCACCGTAAACTCGCTTGAAGTTACATGGCGCTCCATATCTTGAAGGCGAGTATCTACACGCGTTAAACGCTCTTTTAAATCTTGCAATGCGCGGCGCGGCGGCTCGCCTTTTTGCCATACTTTAAATTTTACTTCTAGCGGATCATCAGTTTTAGTTGAGCTTTTTGTTTGCGCTGTTGCGGGCTCTTTTTTATCTAAAATGAACCAGGCTGCAATATACGCTACCACAAATAATGGGCCACCCGTTAGCAGTACCGCACTAACAAATATAATGCGAACTAACCATAACTCCATATTAAAGTAGTCACTTAATCCCGCACACACACCGGCTATTTTACCGCGTTGTGGGTCTCTTAATAATTCGCGTTTGGCACTCATACTTTGCGTCTCCATTGTGGTGACTCTTGATCAAGCAATGCTTCAAGTGTTTCTAATCGATCAGCCATTTTTTCAGCTTTGTGTGCAAGCTCAAGTAATTGGCGATGTTCGTGCTCACTTAAACCTTGGCTTACTTGTTTCTTGCTACGGTAGTGCAAAATTAGCCACAGCGGAGCAACAAAAATCATAAACAAGATAAATGGTGCAACTAATATCTCTGGATCAAACATAATCCTCTCCTGACAATCCGTTTTGATGTTTTTAAGCTGGGGCACAAGGGCCCCATATATTTTTATATGTAATTATTTATCAGCTAACTTCTTTTTAAGTTCGGCTAGCTCATCATCTATCTTTTCATTTTTTTGTAGATTAGCAATTTCATCCGCTAACGTCTTTTTACCTAAATCGTACGACTCAATTTGAGATTCTAGTCCATCAATTTTGGTTTCGTAACGTTCAAAGCGGTTAAGTGCTTCTTCTACTTTTGAGCTATCAAGTGTCTTTTTCACTTCAAGGCGCGACTCAGCCGAACGTTGGCGAAGTATAATCGCTTTTTGACGAGATTTAGCATCTGCTAGCTTTTCTTGTAGCGTCGTTACTTCTTGCTGTAATTTCTCAATATGAGACTCTACATGTTCAAGCTCACTCGCTACTGAAGCAACTGCATCTGCCGACTTTTGCTTTTCAAGTAAGGCTGAACGCGCTAAATCGTCGCGGTCTTTACTTAAAGCCAGTTCGGCTTTATCTTGCCAATCACTTACCTGCGCTTTAAGTGTATCTAAGCGGCGTACAATTTCTTTTTTCTCAGCCAATGTTTTAGCTGATGTAGAACGTACTTCAACAAGCGTATCTTCCATTTCTTGAATAATCAGACGAACCATTTTTTCTGGGTCTTCTGCTTTATCTAAAATGGCGTTGATATTAGAATTAACGATATCTGCAAAACGTGAAAAAATTCCCATAACATTTACCTCTGTAATTAAAACTTAGTTAGTCTGCTATAACTAGTATCAATATGCTTGCCAACTTTTTAAAAGTTAAAATACACTTTATTTTCATTACGTTAAACTAAATATACAAATTTCTTTAGTTATCCCTAATTATGAAATACACTAACTGTTAGTAAAAATGACCAAGAGTTAGGAAATATGAGCCAATATCGCCAACAGGATAATTTACTCGGCCAATCAGATAGCTTTCTGTCTGTATTAGATCAGGTATCGCAACTGGCTAATTTAGATAAACCGGTACTTATTATTGGTGAACGCGGCACAGGTAAAGAGCTAATAGCAGCACGCTTACACTTTTTATCAAAACGCTGGGATCAAAACTACGTAAAGCTTAACTGCGCAGCGCTTAACGAAAACCTACTCGAAAGTGAGTTATTTGGTCACGAAAGCGGTGCTTTTACGGGGGCAAGTAAACGTCACGAAGGTCGTTTTGAACGCGCTAACAGCGGCACACTGTTTTTAGATGAATTAGCTAATACCTCAGCTATGGTACAAGAAAAACTGCTGCGCGTTATAGAATACGGTGAGTTTGAACGTGTTGGCGGCAAACAAACTGTAAAAGTAGATACCCGCTTAGTGTGTGCGACAAACGAAGATCTTCCTTATTTGGCCGAGCAAGGTGAATTTAGAAGTGATTTACTCGACCGTTTAGCCTTTGATGTAATTACCCTGCCACCACTGCGCGAACGCCAAGACGATATTATGCTTCTTGCTGAGCAGTTTGCGATGAATATGGCGCGCGATTTAGAGTGGGAACTGTTTAGCGGTTTTACCCGAAGCGCAACAGAAACACTGCTTAGTTATGACTGGCCTGGTAATATTCGTGAACTTAAAAATGTGGTTGAACGCAGTTTGTATCGCCACGGTAGTGAACATATTCCCGTTCACCAGATTATTTTAGACCCATTCGATAGCCCATTTAGACCAAAAGCGCGCATTAAAGCACCTATAGCAGCTCAAACGGTTAATGCCGAGCCTATTGTTGTTGCGCCACCGATTACTCAAGCAAGCAGTAATGTAGCCGTCGATATTCAATTTCCGTGCAGCTTAAAAGAGCGTTCAAACGACTTTGAAATAAACATGATTAATAAAGCACTCGAACATAGCCAATTTAATCAAAAGAAAACTGCAGAAGTACTTGGTTTAACGTATCATCAATTACGTGGTTATCTTAAAAAATACAACTTGTTGGATCAACAATAGTCAGAGGTTATGCGGGTGCATAAATTATTACTTGTTTTGCTTACCACCACTTTAGTTGGTTGCCTTGATAGCAAAGAAGAAATCATAGAAGAAAAAAACCAAGGCTTAGTTTATTGCGCTGAAGCTAACCCTGTGTCGTTTAATCCGCAAGTCACGACCACCGGTTCAACTATTGATATAATTGCTAACCAATTATACGACCGCTTAATTAGCATTGACCCTGTTACGGCAGAGTTTCAAAGTGAGCTGGCGACCGATTGGAAAATTAGCAAAGATGGTAAATCGGTTACCTTTACCCTGCGTAAAGATGTAAAGTTTCATACAACTTCTTATTTTACCCCATCGCGGGACTTTAACGCCGACGACGTTATATTCACCTTTAGCCGATTATTCGATGTATATAATCCATATCACTTTGTGGGCGATGCCGATTACCCGTATTTTCAAAGTGTAGGAATTGATCAACTTATTCGCAAAATTGTGCGCGTGTCTGACTACCAAGTCCGTTTTGAATTGTTTAATCCTGAAAGTAGTTTTTTAGCTAATATGGCTACCGACTTTGCCGTGGTGCTTTCAGAAGAATACGCCATGAAACTTAAGAAAAATAATCAAAAAAACTTATTTGATCAGTACCCTATTGGCACCGGCCCGTATATTTATAAAGAATACCGCCGAGATCATCTTGTGCGCTTTTACCGTAACCCACTTTATTGGAAGCATGACGTTGCACTTGAGCAATTGGTTTACGATATAACCCCTAACGGCACTACGCGCATAGCAAAAATGCTGACTAAAGAGTGCGATGTAACGGCTCATCCAAGTAGTGCACAATTGAGCATTTTAGCGCAACGCGATGATATAAACGTCGAAAAAGAAACAAACTTAAACATAGGTTATTGGGCATTTAATACAGAGCGTGCTCCGTTTGACGACTTACGCGTACGCCAAGCGCTTGCGCACGCAATAGATGTAGATAAAATAATGCAGGCGGTTTATTACGGTAACGGTACTCGCGCACAATCTATTTTGCCGCCAACCTCTTGGGCATTTGAGCCACAAGAAGATATACCTACGTTTGATCCAGAACTTGCTAAAAAATTACTTATTGAAGCAGGGTTGCCTAATGGCTTTGATATGACGATATGGGCTATGCCTGTGAGTCGTATTTATAATCCCAACGCACGTAAAATGGCTGAGCTTATGCAAAGTGATTTACGCAAAGTAGGGGTTAACGTCAGTATTGTAGAATATGAGTGGAATACGTTTATTCAACGTATTGGCGAGCATAGGCACGACAGTGTATTACTTGGTTGGGCCGCAGATACACCCGACCCTGATAACTTTTTTAGCCCGCTGCTGAGTTGCACCGCTACTTTTAGTGGCAAAAACCCTGCAAACTGGTGTAATCCCCAATTTGATTTATTGCTTACTAAAGCACTAGACACCACTGATTTAAACAAACGTAAAAAATACTACGAAGATGCACAAAGCTTAATTATTAAAGAGTTGCCGTTATTACCAATTGCTCATGGCTTGCGCTTTCAAGCAAGTAGCGCTGATGTGGAAGGCATAACACTTGGCCCGTTTGGTGCTATTTCGCTTGCTAATGCGAGGAAAAAATAATGATCTTAGATTATATTTTACGTCGCCTTGGTTTGTTCTTTTTTATGATACTAATGCTCAGCGTATTTACGTTTTCACTGGCGTATTTATTTCCCGGTGATCCGCTAAGTAATTTAAGTGGCATACCAAGTGGTAACTTTGCACAGCATAGTGAGCTTGAGGATAAATATTTATACAACAGCAATTACTTTATGCAATACATTGCCTTTTTAGGGAGAATATTTCAAGGCGATTGGGGGCTTTCATTTGCCTCTGGTAACAGCGTGTTTAGCCATATTATTGACTTACTACCGGCTACTTTAGAGCTAAGCGTATATGCATTAATTGTATCGGTTGTTATTGGTGTACCTACTGGCATTTTAGGCTCTGGCTATCATAAACGCTGGCCCGACAAACTTATAAACTCTGTCACTATGGTAGGTTATTCAATGCCTGTGTTTTGGCTCGCATTGTTGTTAATAATGGTTTTTTCATTAAAGCTTGGCTGGTTTCCTATGTCGGGCAGAATGGGCCTCCTTTACGAAATACCCGCCAGTACAGGGTTTATATTAATTGATATTGCTCTAGCTGGATTTCCATATAAAGGAATGGCCTTTGTTGATGCGCTGCGTCATTTAACACTCCCTACTATTGTATTGGCCATGTATCCAACCACGGTATTAGTGCGCTTTACTCGCGAGTCTATGCTTAAGGTAATGGATCAAAACTTTATTAAAACAGCTAGGGCAAAAGGCCTTAACCGCCGTCAACTTATCATGCACCATGCACTGCGTAATGCTCTACTACCGGTAATTAAGCAAATTGGTTTGCAATTTAGCACCTTGATAACACTTGCGATGATTACTGAAGTTATTTTTTCTTGGCCGGGTATTGGCCGATGGTTAATCGATAGTATTTATCAGCGCGACTTTCCTGCAATTCAAGGCGGATTAATGGCGGTGTCTTTATTTGTTATTTTAGCCTCTATTACAGCTGAGCTTACTTACACTTTATTCGATCCACTCTCGCGGAATCAGGCCCATGGCAAAGTTTAATTTATTTTCTGAAGAGTCGAATAAATCGCCACTTGCGCGATTTTGGCGCAAATTTAAAAACAATCACCCAGCTTTGGTTGGTTTATGGATATTTATGGCGTTTGCATTATTGGCCGCCACAGCTCCTTTTTTAGCGCCCTATGGCGTAAACCAACAGCATAGTGATGCACTACTCATACCGCCCTCATGGCGAGAAATGGGCGATGTACGCTTTATTTTAGGCACCGATGATTTAGGCCGTGATGTACTCTCGCGCTTAATGAATGGTGCAACATATACGTTTGGACTTTCTGTTGTAGCTGCCCTAATCACGACCCTGTTTGGTGTATTAGTGGGGACTTTTGCAGGGATTAGTAAAGGGTTGCGTTCAAGCTTTTTAAATCATTTACTTGATATAACACTTTCTATTCCTTCTTTGTTATTGGCCATAATAATAATCGCCATACTCGGCCCTGGTTTAATGAATACCGTATGGGCAATTATTTTAGCGTTACTACCGCAATTTATTCACTCGGTGCGCAACCTAATTGTTGATGAATTAAGTAAAGATTACATTACTGCGTTTAGACTCGATGGCGCATCTAATTGGCATATAATATCGCGCGGTATTTTCCCTAATATTTATGAGCATATTGTGGTTATATTCACGATGGCGCTTTCTACTGCGATATTAGATATTTCAGCACTGGGATTTTTAAAATTAGGGGCTCAACCACCGACGACCGAATGGGGCGCAATATTAGCCGAAAACTTAGGCCTTATTTATCTAGCGCCGTGGACTGTAGCGCTACCTGGTGTACTGTTATTTTTAGCCGTGTTATCTACTAATTTAGTAGGCGATGGCCTGCGACAAGTGCTAAAAGCACGTAAGGCTGATTAAATGCAATTACTCGATGTTCGTAACTTAACAATTGAACTACGTACCTCTGAAACTGTAATTAGAGCCGTAGACAGAGTGAGTTTTAGCTTAAAAGAAGGTGAAGTACATGCGCTTGTAGGCGAATCTGGCTCTGGTAAAAGCCTAATAGCAAAAGCGATTATTGGTGTATTAAACGAACGCTGGGATATTACTGCCGACCGTATTCATTGGCGCGGCGTAGACTTAATGCGTTTAAGCCCAGAGAAACGCCGTAAAATAGTAAGCCAAGATATAGCGATGATCTATCAAGATCCAAGTCGCTGCCTTGACCCAACCGCTAAAATATTTGACCAAATTGCCGAAACACTCCCAGAGGTCGCAACTAAAGGTTTCTTTTTAAAGCGCAACCGCGAGAGAAAAGACAGAGTAAAAGCGCTTATTCATAAAGTGGGCATTAAAAACCACGAAGCAGTACTAAGTAGTTACCCTCATGAGCTCTCAGAAGGCGTATGTCAAAAAGTAATGATTGCAATGGCCATTGCCCGCACTCCAAAGCTATTGATAGCAGATGAGCCAACTACAGCGCTTGAGAGCACAACTCGCGCACAAGTATTTAGATTACTAAAAAGCTTAAACCAACTTAAAAATATGTCTATTTTAATGATCTCTCATGAACTTGAAGAGATTGCACATTGGTCGCATGGCATTCATGTTTTATATTGCGGGCAAATGGTTGAAGCAGGCCCAACCCATGAAATATTCAAACAGCCTCGCCATCCATACACGCAAGCATTACTAAAAAGCTTGCCAGACTACGAGCAAGGCTTAGCACATAAAGAACCTTTTTATGCGCTTAAAGGGACTATCCCTACTCTGCAACATTTGCCTATTGGCTGTCGCCTCGGGCCGCGTTGCCCACAAGCGCAAAAAGCCTGTGTGGTTACACCAGCCCTGACTAAACATCATGGGCATAGTTATGCGTGTCACTTCCCGTTAATTAAGGACATGAAATAATGCAGCCACTGTTAAAAGTACAAGCACTTTGTAAAACCTTTAATGTGCGAGCTGGGCTTTTTTCACGTAAAAAGTTTGAAGTCCTTAAAAACATTTCATTTTGCGTAGGTAAAGGTGAAAGCATTGCCATAATTGGCGAAACAGGCGCAGGTAAAAGTACGTTGGCAAAACTACTTTCAGGAGCTGATAGCGCTGATAGCGGGCAAATTTTGCTCGAGAATAATATTATCGAAGATAATGGCGTACGCGATAATCAATGTCGCCATATTCGTATGATTTTTCAAGATTCAGCTGCATCGCTCAACCCGGGCTTAACCATTGGCGAAATGCTTGATGATTGCCTGCAATATAATACTGAGCTTGATGCTAGTGAACGCACTGAAAAGATTGATGCAACGCTTTCTAAGGTGGGTTTGTTAATCGATCATAAACACTACTACCCGCATATGTTTAGCGTGGGGCAGTTACAGCGTGTAGCGTTTTCTCGTGCATTAATTTTAGATCCTAAGGTGATTGTACTTGATGAAGCTGTTTCGTCTTTAGATCCCTCTATACGAGCGCAAATAGTAAACTTGTTACTTAAGCTGCAGCGCGATACAGGCCTTACGTATGTGATGATCACTCATCATTTAAGTTTAGTACGTCACATTAGTGATTTTGTAGTTGTACTTGATAAAGGCGAAGTGGTTGAATACGGTCCTACTGAAGATGTTTTTCAAAACCCTCAATCAAAAGTAACGCAGCGTTTATTAAGCTGCTAAAGCAGATTATAAATACCTAACTTTTTTGTAAGGTAACCGTATTTAACTAGGTCTTCTTGTTAATTGTATTTAATTAACAAGAGATCTCATGCTTAAACAAAAGTTACTACTTAGCCTTTCCCCATTACTCCTTCTATCAGCCTCAGCTATTGCTGATACAAATTGGGTTGGTGGCGTTGATCATTTAGGTTTAACCGTATCAAACTTAGATGCATCCAAAGCATTTTTTTACTGATGTACTTGGCTTTAAAACGCTAGGGAATGACCCAGCCTATCCTGCTTATTTTTTATCAAACAATAAAATAACCATTACATTATGGCGCGTGAAAAACGATGCAAAACGTGTGGAGTTTAATCGAGCAGAAAATGTGGGCTTACACCATTTAGCACTCAGTGTTGAAAGTATCAAAAAGTTAAGCGAACTACATGAACACTTAAAAATGCAAAATAATATTATTATAGAGTTTGCACCCGAAAACTTAGGTAGCGGCCCAACCCAACATATGATGATAAGAGAGCCTAGCGGCAATCGGATTGAGTTTATTGCCAGAGGTAATTAAAAGACAATAAAGAAAGGCGCTTTAAAAGCGCCTTTCTTTATGAGCTAAAATTAATTACTCAACAGTTTGTGTAGCCGTTGGTAAGTTAAGCTCAGCATTGGCTTTAAGCGCTTCAATAAATACCATGTAGTTTTTATTAGCTTGCGCCATAGTAATGCTTTGTTTTGCTTGAGGGTCAATATTAGCTGCAACTTGTGCATCCGTTACCGACTTAAGCGCAACAATTGCTGCATCACCATTATTTAAATTAACGAGATCGACTACCGCAGAATCCGCTGGGTGAGCCATTTTAAAAGCTTGAGTCACAATAGCAGGTGAAACAGTGTAGCTTTGACGTGTTAACTTAGCTTCTTGGCGAAGTGTTAAGCTTTGCTCGTTAGCAACATCGTTTAAGCTCTTACCTGCTTGTACTTCTGCAAATAAGCTACGTGCCTTTTCTTTAGCAAGCTCAGATGATTTTTCATTCACTAAACGCGCTTTAATTTCCTCGCTTACTTCGTCTAACGGCTTAGTAGCAGCAGCTTTGTGCTCGTTAATACGAACAATGATTGCATGCTCATCGCCAAGCTCAATAACTTCAGAATTTACTTTATCTTCAAGTAAATCAACTGATGTTAGTGCTGTGACAACTGCAGGGCTGTTTAACGGCTCTGGTAGAGCATTAAGTGCTAAAAGAGGTGTAGATTTAACTTCCACTTCAGCAACTTCTGCAGCATCATCTAAGCGGTCTGAAATTTCAAATGCAAGTGCACCCATTTCAGTTTGCTTTTCGTAAAATGCATCAATTTTTTCAGCTTGTTCTAATTCAGCACGTAAGTCAGCTTTAACATCGTCATACGCTTTAACTTGTTGTGATTGAATGTCAGTAAGTTTAATTATGTGATAACCAAACTCAGAAGTAACAACGTCAGAAATATCACCTTTATTTTCAAGCGCGAAAGCCGCGTCTTCAAATGCAGGGTCCATTACATCACGCTCAATCCACTCAAGATCGCCGCCCATTTCGCCACTAACGATATCGTCAGACGATGATTGTGCTAACTCAGCAAAGTCTGCACCTTGCTCTAGCTGTGCATGAAGAGCATTGGCTTTTTCTTTTGCTGCATCATCGTCTTCACTGTTATCAATTAAGATATGTGATACGCGACGCTTTTCTGGCTCAACGTATTGTGCTTTGTTTTGCTCATAATACGCTTTAACGTCATCCTCGGTTACCGATTCAACATTGATATCTGCCGCTTTAAGCTCAATGTAACTTACTGAGATAAGCTCTGGAGATAAAAATTGAGATGCGTTTAAGTCGTAGTAATCAGATACTTCTTGATCTGATACTTCAACATTCGCGGCAAGTGCCTCTTTGTTTACAACTACGTAATCAATACTACGAGTTTGCTGCTGAAGAGCAATTGCGCTTTTCAGCTCGCTCTCTAGAGCAAAGTCTGTACCTGCAACAGCAGATACTACCTGGCTGCGTGTCATATCTTTACGTAAATATTCACGAAAAGCGTCTGGTTGAAAATTCATTTGACGAATTACTTGTAGGTAACGGTCGTTATTAAATTTTTCACCAATTTGAAAGTACGGTAATTCTAAAATTGTTTTACGTACACTTTCGTCGCTTACGCGAAGGCCTAAATCAGCCGCTAGCTGTGATTGCAATTCTTGTTGTACTAAGCGGTCAACTACACCTTGACGAATTTGTGCCATGTAATTTGGATCAGCTGCAATTTGTGTAAAGTATTCACCAAATTGTTGCTCTAAACGGCTACGTTCATTTTGGTAAGCACGGTTAAAATCGGTTTGACTAATTTTAATTCCATTTACTTCAGCAACGGGTTGTTCTGTGGTTTGACCTAAGTAACTACCGATCCCTGCTAAGGCAAAAGATAAAATCACCGCGCCTAAAATTATTTTGGCTACAGGTCCTTGCGAACCTTCTCTGATTTTCTCAAGCATTTGTTTATCTCTTTTTGATCAAGGTATTTTACCTTGTCACATGTAAAAAAAGCGTATCTTACCAGATACGCTTTTTCACTTGAAGTAACTGGCGGAAAAGTTACTTAACTCATCTGTTGTGGTGAATCAGTAACTTTACACTCGCCATAACTAATGTGTTTAAAACAGTGATTAGTTTACTGCGTCTTTAAGCGCTTTACCGGCTTTGAAAGCTGGAATAGTTGCAGCAGCAATTTGGATAGTTTCACCAGTTTGCGGGTTACGGCCTGAACGTGCAGCACGTTCACGTACTGAGAAAGTACCAAAACCTACAAGTGCAACTGAGTCGCCATCTTTTAGCGCGCCAGATACAGATTCGATGAATGAATCTAGTGCACGACCTGCAGCCGCTTTAGAAATGTCAGCATCAGCTGCGATTTGATCGATTAATTGAGATTTATTCACAATATCATCCTCTTTCATTGTTATTATCAAGAGCGATGGTTTTTTAAACTAACATCACTTTTTTGAAAATTTTAGAGCAAACTTTTAATGCCCACATGATTATATTTTTCTTAAGCCTAGGCCCCGTAAGGGCTAGGCTTGAAAACCAGTGCTTAACTTATCATACCGTTTAGATTTGAAAAGCCCTAAAAAGCACTTTTTTTATGTTTTTTCTTGGTTTTTAGGTGTTTCGACCGAAAAACTCTCAACAGGATGCACTAAAGCAAGCTTTAACACCTCGTCAATCCAAGTAACTGGGTGAATATCAAGACCTGCCAGCACGTTGTCTGGTATCTCTTTTAAGTCACGTTCGTTAATTTTTGGAATGATCACTGTTTTAATTCCACCACGATGCGCCGCTAATAACTTCTCTTTTAAACCACCAATCGGAAGTACTTCACCGCGTAGTGTAATTTCACCAGTCATAGCAACATCTGCTCGTACAGGATTACCCGTTAAGCTAGATACAAGACCCGTTACCATTGCTGCGCCCGCACTAGGACCATCTTTTGGTGTTGCGCCCTCAGGTACGTGTACGTGAATATCACGTTTTTCGTAAAAGTCGCTGTTAATACGGAAAGTATCTGCTCGATTACGCACAACCGTCATTGCAGCTTGAATCGACTCTTGCATTACATCGCCAAGAGAGCCGGTGTAACTTAACTTGCCTTTACCTGGCACTGCCGCACATTCAATTGTTAGCAAATCACCGCCAACTTCTGTCCATGCTAAGCCTGTAACTTGACCAATACGGTCGCCATCTTCAGCTTTGCCATAGTCAAAGCGCTGCACACCTAAAAACTCTTCTAGGTTATCTTGATTGATGGTCACTATTTTAGTGTCTTTTTCAAGTAAGATATTTTTAACGGCTTTACGGCATAGTTTCGAAATTTCGCGCTCTAAGTTACGTACACCCGCTTCACGTGTGTAATAACGAATAATGCCAATAATTGCGCTGTCTTCGATAACTATTTCAGACTCTTTTAAACCGTTACGTTTAACTTGTTTAGTAATTAAGTGCTCTTTTGCAATGTTTAGCTTTTCATCTTCGGTGTAACCCGACAAGCGAATAACTTCCATACGATCTAATAATGGACCAGGAATGTTAAAGCTGTTTGATGTTGCTACAAACATAACGTCAGATAAATCGTAATCGACTTCAAGATAGTGATCGGCAAAATGACTGTTTTGTTCCGGATCAAGCACCTCTAACAATGCTGATGCTGGGTCGCCGCGCATGTCCGATGACATTTTATCGATTTCATCTAATAAGAATAATGGGTTTTTAACGCCCACTTTTGTCATGTTTTGAATTAGCTTACCTGGCATTGAACCTATGTATGTACGACGATGACCGCGAATCTCAGCTTCATCACGTACGCCGCCAAGCGCCATACGAACATACTTACGACCAGTCGAACGTGCAATAGATTGCCCAAGTGATGTTTTACCAACACCTGGTGGTCCAACTAAACATAAAATTGGCCCTTTGAGCTTATTAGTACGCTGTTGTACTGCGAGGTACTCAATAATGCGTTCTTTTACTTTATCTAAGCCGTGGTGATCGCTATCAAGAATTTTTTGTGCGCCTGCTAAGTCTTTTTTCACTTTAGAGCGTTTTTTCCATGGCACATTAATTAATGTATCTATGTATGAACGCACTACAGTTGCTTCTGCAGACATTGGCGACATCATTTTAAGCTTATTGAGCTCTGTAGTTGCCTTTTCTTTAGCTTCATCAGGCATGCCTGAATCTTCAATACGCTTTTTAAGCGCTTCAAATTCATCAGGCACATCATCAAGCTCACCAAGTTCTTTTTGAATGGCTTTCATTTGCTCATTGAGGTAATACTCGCGCTGAGATTTTTCCATCTGCTTTTTAACGCGGGTACGAATTTTCTTCTCAACTTGCAATAAGTCTATTTCGCCTTCCATTAGTGCCATTAAATATTCAAGACGTTCTGTGACACTTGAAATTTCGAGCACTTTTTGTTTTTCAGGTACTTTAAGCGGCATATGCGCTGCCATTGTGTCGGCAAGACGTGCTGGCTCATCAATACCTGAAACCGAAGTTAGTACTTCAGGTGGAATTTTTTTATTTAGCTTTACATAGCCTTCAAACTGGCTAATTGCGCTTCGGATAAAAATATCTTGCTCTTGTTCATCTACAGAATCAGATTCAATAAATTGAGCATTAGCGACAAAAAAGTCATCGTTATCTACAAATTCTTCAATTTGTGCGCGCTGTGTACCTTCGACTAAAACTTTAACTGTACCGTCTGGTAATTTTAATAACTGAAGTACAGTGGCAATAGTACCGATACGATAAATATCATCTTGCTCTGGTTCATCTACAGTTGCATCTTTTTGTGCAACCAAGAAAATTTGTTTGTCTTTGTCCATTGCCGCTTCTAGGCATTTTATTGATTTTTCACGGCCAACAAAAAGCGGGATCACCATGTGCGGGTATACCACAACATCGCGCAGTGCAAGGACTGGGATTTCGACTCGGTCGGTTCTCTCAAGCGTCATTATAGTTTCTCTTCGCACTTCATTTATTTTAAAGATTACTCAAGTATATGGGGATAACCTAATTAAAGTTCAACAATTTTCCCTAACTCGATTAAATTAATTATAAAAAAAGGAGCCTAAGGCTCCTTTTTCCATTCAAATAGCTTAAAAACTATTCTGATGCAGCTTTATCTTGTTTATTATTTTCATAAATCAAGATTGGATCTGACTCACCTTTAATAACGGTTTCATCAATAACTACTTTGCTTACATCATCCATTGAAGGAAGCTCGTACATAGTATCAAGTAGTACACCTTCAACAATTGAACGAAGACCACGTGCGCCTGTTTTACGCTCCATTGCTTTGTGGGCAATTGCAGCTAAGGCATCATCGCGAAACTCAAGTTCAACGTCTTCCATACCAAACAATACTGAAAACTGTTTAGTAATCGCGTTTTTAGGTTCACTCAATATTTGTACAAGAGCTGCTTCATCAAGTTCTGTTAGCGTAGCCACTACCGGCAAACGACCTATAAACTCAGGAATTAAGCCATATTTAACTAAATCTTCTGGCTCTACATCTTTAAATGTTTCACTTAAAGAACGACTCGCCGCAGACTCTTTTACGCTAACGCCAAAACCGATACCGGTGTTTTTATGGCTACGTTGCTCAATTACTTTATCTAGGCCTGAAAATGCACCACCACAAATAAACAAGATTTTAGATGTATCTACTTGTAAAAACTCTTGCTGTGGATGTTTACGACCACCTTGCGGTGGAACAGAAGCAACGGTGCCTTCAATCAGTTTAAGTAGCGCCTGTTGAACGCCCTCGCCTGATACGTCACGCGTAATTGAAGGATTATCTGATTTACGAGAAATCTTGTCAATTTCATCGATGTAGACAATACCGCGCTGTGCTTTTTCAACATCGTAATCGCACTTTTGTAAAAGCTTTTGAATGATGTTTTCAACATCTTCACCTACATAACCTGCTTCGGTTAATGTAGTGGCATCGGCCATAGTAAACGGCACGTCAAGTAGGCGCGCTAATGTTTCTGCAAGTAATGTTTTACCACTACCTGTTGGGCCGATAAGCAAAATATTACTTTTACTTAATTCAATGTCTTGCTTAGTCGATTGGTTACGTAGGCGTTTATAATGGTTATAAACGGCAACAGACAATACTTTTTTAGCATGGTCTTGACCAATAACATAATCGTCTAAGTGTTTACGAATTTCTTTTGGTACAGGTAGTTTGTCAGACGTATCATGCTTAGGAGCAATGTCTTTGATCTCTTCCCTGATAATATCGTTACACAACTCTACACATTCATCACAAACGTATACTGAAGGGCCTGCAATTAATTTACGCACTTCATGTTGGCTTTTGCCACAAAAAGAGCAGTATAACAATTTATTACTTTTGTCGCCGTCTGTAGGAGTGTCAGACATTCAGCTACCTCATTTTATTACGTTGGCCACCAAAACTATTGGCGGCTATTTCAATACGCTTTAACTATACCAAAATTTATTGGTTTTCGCATAGTAACTCAAAGTGGCAAACAGGCAGTCCTGCTTACCAAGCGCTTACTTTTTGTCGCGATTTGTAAATACAGAGTCTACCAAGCCGTAATCTACAGCTTGCGAAGCACTCATGAAGTTATCACGATCAGTGTCTTTAGAGATAATATCTAATGGTTGGCCTGTATGCTCAGCCATTAAGCGGTTAAGCTTATCTTTAATAGACAGAATTTCTTTAGCGTGTATTTCAAAGTCAGATGCTTGACCTTGGAAACCACCTAATGGTTGGTGAATCATCACACGTGAGTTTGGTAGGCAAAAACGCTTACCTTTAGCACCAGCAGTAAGTAAAAAAGCACCCATACTTGCAGCTTGACCTACACATATTGTACTTACATCTGGTTTGATGAAGTTCATTGTGTCGTAAATAGCCATACCCGCAGTTACTGAACCACCTGGTGAGTTGATATATAAAAAGATATCTTTATCAGGGTTCTCTGATTCTAAAAATAGCATTTGCGCTAAGATCAGATTTGCCATGTTGTCTTCAACTTGACCTGTTAAAAAGATAATACGCTCTTTTAATAATCTCGAATAAATATCATACGAGCGCTCGCCTTTTGGTGTTTGTTCAACAACCATTGGGACCAATGCATTTAGGGGATCTGTAATACCAGTATTCATACTTATTTAATTCCTTATGCGCTTATACTTATCCTTATTATAAGGAAGCATAGTTATCGTTTTTCGCAAATTTAGAGCCAAAAACTAAAATGGCCCGGGCACGCTGTATAAACAGAGTAACACGAGCCATTTAATCGTTAGCGAGAGCTTAAGTCAATGACTTATTAAGCACCTTGCTGTGGATTCATGATGTCATCAAATGCTTTTTCAACATCAGTAACAACTGCTTTAGCTAAAATAGCTTCAACAGCTTGCTCTTCCATTGCTACATTACGCATTTGCTGCATAAGTTGATCATTACCTTTGTAGTATTCTACTACTTCAGTTGGATCTTCGTATGCAGAAGCTACTGTTGCGATTAATGCTTCAACTTTAGCATCATCAACTTTGATGTCGTTAGCTTTAATCACTTCACCTAATAAAAGGCCAGTTTTTACACGTGTTACAGCTTGCTCGTGGAACAATTCAGCTGGAAGCTCTGGCATGTTTTGAGCGTCGCCGCCAAAACGTTGAGCTGCTTGCTGACGTAGAGCATCAACTTCTTGATCAACAAGTGCTTTAGGCACTTCGATTTCGTTGTTAGCTAAAAGACCTTTGATTGCTTGGTCTTTAACGCTTGCTTTAACCGCTTGGTCTAGCTCACGTGTCATGTTCTTTTTAACTTCTTCTTTAAGCGCGTCTACGCCGCCTTCGGTAACACCGAATTTAGTTGCAAACTCTTCGCTTAATTCTGGTAATTCTTGCGCTTCAACTTTTTTCACTGTGATAGTGAATTGAGCCGCTTTACCTTTTAAGTTTTCAGCGTGGTAATCATCAGGGAAAGTTACATCAGCAACTACTTCTTCGCCTGCTTTTTTACCTACGATGTTATCTTCAAAACCTGGGATCATACGACCTTGGCCAAGTTCTAATGGGAAGTCTTCAGCTTTGCCGCCTTCAAATACTTCACCGTCGATAGTACCTACGAAATCAACTGTTACACGGTCGTTTTCGCCAGCAGCTGCATCAACATCAGCCCACGCTGCGTGTTGCTTACGAAGTGTTTCTAGCATGTTAGCTAAATCTTCGTCAGTTACTGTTACTGCTGGTTTTTCAACAGTAATTTTATCTAAACCTTGAACTTCAACTTCAGGGTAAACTTCAAACGTTGCTGAGAATTCTAAATCTTTACCTGCTTCAAGTGATTTAGGAGCGAATGTAGGCGCGCCAGCTGGGTTGATTTTTTCAGAAACGATTGCTTCAATGTAATTACGTTGCATTACTTCGCCAGCAACTTCTTGACGAACTGCAGGGCCAAAACGCTTGTTAATTACAGATACTGGAACTTTACCAGCACGGAAACCATCTATACGCTGTGTTTTTGACAGTTGTTGTAGGCGTTTTTTTACTTCGGTCTCAACGTTCTCTGAAGGAACGGTGATAGTTATACGGCGCTCAAGGCCTTGGGTCGTCTCAACAGAAACTTGCATGATTTACCTCAATATTCAATTTTGGCGACTGTTCGCCTTCCTTTACAAACAAAGTGTTCTGCATGAGTCTTGATAAAGTTTAAGCGGTTTTCCACACTTAAAAGCATCCGTCGCTACCATGAGACACCATTGCTGCTTTGCCCTTCGGGCACTATGTTAAACAATAGACGCGGCATTATAACCTAATATTTATGATAGTCGAGTATAGGGGGCAATTATTTGGACTAGATAAGGGACTATAAAGACTAACTGAATAAAAAACAGGCTAACTACGGACTAAATAGAATAAAATAGAAATTATTTAATAGAATTATAGGCTAACAGATTTAGAATTATAACTTAGAGGAATTTACTTATTGTTCTTATTAGATAAGAAAATGGTCGGCGATGCAGGATTTGAACCTGCGACCCCTTGGACCCAAACCAAGTGCGCTACCAAACTGCGCTAATCGCCGACATTGAAGAGTTAACTTCTTTTTTCATACTGAACACTTAAACTGAGAGTTTAAGACCATTTTAAGAAAATGGTCGGCGATGCAGGATTTGAACCTGCGACCCCTTGGACCCAAACCAAGTGCGCTACCAAACTGCGCTAATCGCCGATATTCGTTGTAAATGGGGTGACTGATGGGGCTCGAACCCACGACAACCGGAATCACAATCCGGGGCTCTACCAACTGAGCTACAATCACCGCTATATTTACATGTTTTCAAATGGTGCACCCAGAAGGATTCGAACCTTCGACCGACGCCTTAGAAGGGCGTTGCTCTATCCAGCTGAGCTATGGGCGCATCGAAAACTTCATAGTTTACCAATAAGCTATTCGATTATAAAAAATTATAAAAAAATGGTCGGCGATGCAGGATTTGAACCTGCGACCCCTTGGACCCAAACCAAGTGCGCTACCAAACTGCGCTAATCGCCGAAACTTATTATTGCTAGCGAGTGACCTCGTTGACAACGGGGTGCATAATAGTGATTTGACGGGGTTAGGTCAAACGTTTTTTTAAGAAAACCAATCAAGTGCTCATTTTTAGTGCACAATGGTTAAATATTACAATAGTCGGCTGAATTTTAAACTATTTAACAGCTCAAACGTTATATACCTTAAAAGCAACTTGGCGCTGCTATGCTTTTCTGCGAAAATAGTAGGCACATTATAAAACGAGTTAAATAAAGAGCGTATTTTTCTTTATTAGCATTTTTACCCCTATTTTATTATGCATTCGTTTTTAGAGTATCGGTATCTAGTTAATTAACCCCAATTAAAGGTCACCCATGACGGCAAACATCATTGATGGTAAGGCAATCGCAAAACAAGTACGTAGCGCTGTAGCAGAACGCGTAAGTGAACGTGTAGCAAATGGTTTACGTGCACCAGGACTTGCAGTAGTACTTGTAGGACTTGATCCAGCAAGCCAAGTTTATGTTGGTTCAAAACGTAAGGCCTGTGAAGAAGTCGGTTTTATCTCTAAATCATTTGATTTACCAGCAGACACACAAGAGCAAACTCTTTTAGATTTAATTGACGAGCTAAATAATGATGCCGAAGTTGATGGAATTTTAGTGCAGTTACCACTGCCAAAAGGTCTTGATGCTGAAAAGATTTTAGAACGTATTACCCCACATAAAGATGTTGATGGATTTCATCCATATAACATTGGTCGATTAGCACAGCGTATGCCTGCCCTTCGCCCATGTACGCCTAAAGGCATTATTACATTACTTGATTCAACGGGTGTACGCTATAAAGGGATGCATGCAGTTGTCGTTGGCGCGTCAAATATTGTTGGTCGTCCAATGTCGTTAGAGCTTTTATTAGCAGGTTGTACTACCACTGTGTGCCATAAATTTACTCAAGACTTAGAAACACATGTTCGCCGCGCTGACTTATTAGTTGTGGCTGTCGGTAAACCTGAATTTATACCGGGAGATTGGATAAAAGAAGGCGCTATTGTTATCGATGTGGGCATTAACCGCTTAGATACGGGTAAATTAGTCGGTGATGTTCAATACAGTGTGGCCGAACAAAAAGCGCATTTTATTACACCTGTACCAGGTGGCGTTGGCCCGATGACTGTCGCAAGCTTAATTGAAAACACACTTGAAGCGTGTGAAAAGTATCACAGCTAAGCTGTTAAAAAATCAAAAAAGGGTTGCCATTTGGCAACCCTTTTTTAGTTTGACCTGAATAACTTTAAACGCTTACGCTTTACGCCACGTTGTTTTACCAGCTGAATCTTCAAGTATTACACCTAATGCATTAAGTGCATCACGTGCTTCATCAGCAGCAGCCCAGTCCTTACTAGCACGTGCTTCATTACGTTTTACAATTAATGCTTCAATTGTCGCAACTTCGTCGTCATCTTGCCCACCTTGTAAAAAAGCTTCCGGTGCTTGTTGAGCAACACCTAACACTTCACCGAGGCTACGCAGTATAAACGCTAACTTGCCAGCTTGACCTGCGTCACTTTCTTTTACGCGGTTTAATTCTTTAGCAAGTTCGAACAACACAGGTAGTGCTTCTGGTGTATTAAAGTCATCATTCATTGCTTTTCTAAACTTAGCAACAAACTCATTGCCTTCTAAGTCGCACTCTACCGGTACGACATCACGAAGCGCTGTATAAATGCGTTCAAGTGATGAACGCGCTTGGTCTAAATTTTCTTGTGAGTAATTTAATTGGCTGCGGTAATGCCCTGAAATTAAAAAGTAACGAACAGATTCGGCATCGTATGCTTTTAAAACTTCACGCACAGTAAAAAAGTTATCTAACGACTTAGACATTTTTTCTTTATTTACTTGCACCATGCCAGTATGTATCCATGTATTTACATACTTGCCGTTGTTTGCACAGCACGACTGGGCAATTTCGTTTTCATGATGTGGAAACTGTAAATCAGACCCCCCACCGTGAATATCAAAATGCTCACCTAAGTGTTTTGAGCTCATTGCCGAACATTCAATATGCCAACCAGGACGCCCTTCACCCCACGGTGATGACCATGATGGCTCACCTGCTTTGGCTTTTTTCCATAACACAAAATCAAGCGGATCGTCTTTATCTTGAGCCACTTCTACGCGAGAGCCCGATTGCAACATAGTTAAATCTTGCTGAGAAAGCGCACCATATTGCTCAAACGTTGATACATCAAACAAAACATCGCCATCAGCTGCAACATAGGCATGGCCTTTTTCAATCAAGCGCTTAACCATAACGATAATTTCATCCATATGGCTTGTAACTGTTGGTTCAACATCTGGGCGTAGCATATTTAGGCTATCAAAATCTTCATGCATCGCTTTAGTCATGCGCACAGTTAAGTCGTTTATTGACTCACCATTTTCATTTGCACGTTTAATTATTTTATCGTCGATATCTGTAATGTTACGTACATATTTTAAATCGTAACCAATATGACGTAAGTAGCGCACAATAACGTCAAAACCAACAAAAGTACGAGCGTGTCCAATATGGCAGTAATCATAAATGGTGATACCACACACATACATGTCGATTTTGCCTTCGACCATAGGTTTAAATTGCTCTTTTTGTCGCGTGAGTGTGTTGTATATATTTACCATTTACTTTGAGTCCTTGACTATTTACTTGAACAGTTATGTTACCACTTGAAAAGCCCCTGCTCTAGCGCTTTATAACAAACCAAACATCTACTTTGTTAATCTTAGCCAACTACGATAAAATAGCGCCAATATTTAAACCAGATATAGGAAAACACATGGTTGTTCTACACACCAATTTTGGTGACATCACCATTAAAATGTTTGAGCAAGAAGCTCCAAACACTGTTAAAAACTTTTTAGAGTATGCAAATGCTGATTTTTTCAACGGCACTATCTTTCATCGTGTAATCGATGGTTTTATGGTTCAAGGCGGTGGTTTTGTACCAGGTATGGAACAAAAAGAAGTTAACGACCCAATTAAAAATGAAGCTAATAATGGCCTATCTAACAAGATAGGTACTTTAGCAATGGCACGTACACCTGATCCTCATTCAGCTACGGCGCAGTTTTTCATTAACGTGAATAACAACGACTTTTTAAACCACAGTAGCGAAACATCGCAAGGCTGGGGTTACTGTGTTTTTGCTGAAGTAGTAGAAGGCATGGACGTAGTAAATAAAATAAAAGGCGTAGCAACAGGTAGTACTGGTTTTCACCAAGACGTGCCTCTTGAAGATGTGATCATCGAAAGCGTTACTGTTAGCTAATAGTAAGTTTACCCACGTAATGTGGAGTATCAGCGGGCATTTACGCAATGTGTATACGCCCGCTTTATTTATATCGAAAAGACTGACCTATGACTCGCCAAACTTACTTTATTGCAGATTTACACCTAAGCGAAAACCGCCCCGACATTAGCGCTGCATTTTTTGACTTTTTAAATACACATATACTAAATAAAGATGTAGATGCACTTTATATTTTGGGTGATTTTTTTGAAGTATGGGTTGGAGATGACTACATTACAGCGCTGAGTGCCGATGTAGCAAAGCATTTAAGCGCCGTTAATGATGGTGGGACACCTGTTTATTTTATACATGGCAACCGTGATTTCATCATGCGCAAGCAATATGCAGACATGGCCGCAATGACTTTACTCGATGAACAAACAGTCATTGATTTATATGGTACGCCTACCGTTATTTTACATGGCGACGAAATGTGTACTCAAGATACTGAGTATCAAAAATTTCGTAAAAAAAGCCGTGGTTGGTGGTGGCCAAAATTAATGCTTGCAATGCCACTTTGGTATCGTAAAAAAATAGCGCGTAATGCCCGCGAAAAAAGTAAGTTGAGCCAAGCTGATAAACCTATCGAAATTTTAGACGTTGTAGATGAAGCCGTGCTTGCCACCTTTGCCAAACATAACGTTACTAATATGATTCATGGTCATACTCACCGCCCTAATGTTCATACCTATAAAGTTAATGAACAAACGCTTACTCGTACAGTGCTAGGTGACTGGTATACCCAAGGCTCTTATTTAGTCGTTACCCCTCAATCACAAGAATTAATTAGCACGCCTTTCGCATAATTTAAAATCCTGACTATTATTTAACTATATATTTGAATAATAGTGAGAGGTTTAATGATTAAGCTGTTAATTTTCATCGTAGTAATTGCCATTCCTACCAAAGTATTTAGCGAGCAAACATGGCAAATTGTTACTGAAAACTACCCTCCCTATTTTAGCGAAAACCTTCCTGATAACGGTTGGTTATATGAAATCACTCAATCAGCCCTTAAAACTCAAGGCATTAATAGCGAAGCCGAGTTTACGACATGGGACCGCGCCCTAAAGCTATTAGAAAAAAAGAGAAAAACAGCTATTTTAGGCGCTTTTTATTCATTAAAAAGAAATGAAGTTTTTTACTACTCTCGCCCACTTGCAGTTGCTCATTCAGGAATTTTTAAACGCAAAGAGAGTGCTATTAACTTCGATGGTACAGTTAAATCATTAACACCTTATAGTATTGGTACAGAAGACAATGCCTTTGTAAGCCAAGAGTTTACAAGAAATACTGAGCTGGCAATAACATCCACTAAAAGCCTTCCTACAAGTTTATACCTGCTACAACAAGGACGTATTGATTTGGTCGCAGGCACTAAAGAAGTAGGGAAGTATTGGCTTGAGCACAATAACGAAGTTGATTTAGATAAGAATAAAATTGAGTACTTATTGCCAGATCTTGCTTCTCATAAACTATATTTAGTTGTCTCTAAATCAAATTACAGGGCAAAAGAGTACTTACAAAAGTTTAATAGAGGGATTGATATAATAATTGAAAACGGAAGCATTGCTGAAATCATGAAGAAACACAATTTCAGCAATCAAAAAACAGCTGAATACATTAATTTTTTAAAAGAAAATTAGCTTTCTGCTATTGGCAGGCCACTATGAAACTTAAAATCTTCATCCTGTGATGAAATTAATTCGGCTTCAATCTCGCCAAATTCTTTAACTCGTTCGGTAATATCAAAATCAGCAATTTCTTGCGCTAAAGTTAGATAATCTTGGTAATGACGGGCTTCAGAGCGCAGCAGCGAAATATAAAAATCACCTAAACGTTTGTCAACATGCGGCGCAAGCTTTGCGAAACGCTCACATGAACGCGCCTCAATGTAAGCGCCTACAATTAATTTATCAACAAGGGCGTTTGGCTCAAACGTTTTAACATGACGAAGCATGCCTTTTGCATAACGACATGGTGTAATGCTTTGGTACTCTACACCGTACTCGTCCATAATTTCGAGCACTTGGTAAAAATGATGCAACTCTTCTTTTATCAACAATACCATTTTATCAATTAAATCTTGTCCATATGGCGAATTAGATTTAGGAATTATTGATTTAGTTAGCTTATTTTTAGCCGCGAGATCACGCCAATTTCCTTCACGCTTATAAATAAGCGTTTCAAATGGCTTTAGCCACTCGAGTAAGGCATCACTGCCCTCTTTATCAACAGCGTATTTACGTATTAAAAACATCGCACTTTGAGCCGCTTTTAACTCACAAATTAAGTGATCGATTAAGATTACTGATAAGTTCTCTTTTTTAATTGCCTGCTCCACCCACTGCTGTGGGGTTGTACACACTAAAAAGTTATTGATCGGCTCTAAAAGTTGGCTATGTGGCACGTTGACTGCTCATTACTAAATAAATTTGATATGCCATTATTTTAACACGAAATTTTGTTTGGGATAAATCAAAGCCCTAATCTGTGCAAAATGTTAATAATGAGTTAACTTGACTTTGCAAAATAAGTGAACCATAACTGTACATAGACTGTATAAAAATAAACCAACCAAAACAGTAATACGTTCCTTTTATGGAGTAAGTACTATGATATTAAATCACCTCTGGGGCATTTATGCTCACCCACTTGAAGAATGGCAAACAATAGATAATCGCCATGAAAGTTTAACCTATAGTTTGTCGCATATTTTACTGATTGCTTTGTTTCCTTCAATAATGGGTTATTACTCATCTGTTTATTTAGGATGGAGTATAGGCGCAGGCGATCCTGTATTTTTAACGCACGATAGTGCGCTGTTAATTGCAGTTGCAATGTATTTTGCTTTAATAGCGGGTGTTTTTGCATTGGCGTATTTGGCTCATTGGATGGCCGTTACATTTGGCTCTAAGCCTACATTTACACAAACACTTGAACTTGCAGCTTATACTGCAACACCTGTGTTTATGTCGGCGCTTGCCGCCTTTTGGCCTGTACTTTGGTTTGTAGTGTGTATTGGAATTATTGCACTAGCTTACTCGATCTACTTACTTTATACCGGCGTACCAATACTTATGCATATTCCAGAAGAGCGTGGTTTTATTTATGCCAGCTCGGTTGTAACGTGTGGATTAATATTACTGGTTATTATTTTAGCTGTAACAGCCATGCTTTGGACAAATGGGATTGTTAGTCCAATGTTTACTTAGTAAAGTTTAGCTAATAAAGAGTCGTGTTTGATAGAAATGTTCCCTTTCTTTCCTTCGCAAAAAAGGAGCTAATTAGCTCCTTTTTTTATGTAACGACTTTTTATTAACTAATTATTAATCAGCTTCGTTTTCGTCTTGGTTGTGAATCTCTAAACTTGAAGACATCGCACTTTCGCGGGTGCTTTTTGCTGAATCGTTACGTAGCTCATCAATACGGTTTAAATAGTTTTGATCAATATCGCCTGTAATATATTGCCCATCAAATACAGAGGTTTCGAACTTAGTAATTTCAGGATTTTCTTGGCTAACCGCAGCTATTAAATCTTTTAACGATTGAAAGATTAAACCGTCAGAACCAATACTTGCATTAATATCTTCAACTTCACGTCCGTGAGCAATAAGCTCAGCTGCTGAAGGCATATCAATACCGTACACATTAGGGAAGCGTATTTCAGGCGCTGCGGATGCAAAGTAAACATTTTTAGCACCAGACTCTCGAGCCATTTCAACAATTTGTGCTGATGTTGTACCACGAACAATTGAGTCATCAACCAATAATACGTTTTTACCTTTAAACTCGCGATCAATTGCGTTTAGCTTTTGACGCACTGATTTTTTACGCATCTCTTGGCCAGGCATGATAAATGTACGACCGATATAACGGTTTTTAACAAAACCTTGACGATACGGTAAATCAAGCACACGTGCAATTTCCAGTGCTACATCGCATGAAGTTTCTGGGATTGGGATAACTACATCAATGTCTTTATCAGCCCATTCGCGTGCAATTTTTTCACCTAGTTTTGTGCCCATGTTTACGCGTGTTGCGTACACAGACATACGGTCTATTGTTGAATCAGGTCGAGCAAAATAAACAAATTCAAAAATACACGGCGAGTAAGATGCTTTATCTGCACAACTAAGTGAATGAAATTCACCTTCTTCTGTAACATATATAGCTTCACCAGGGGCAACATCACGTACAAACTCAAAACCATCCGGTTTTAACGCAACGCTTTCTGAAGCGAACATGTACTCAGTGCCTTTTGCAGTCTCACGTTTACCAAATACAAGTGGACGGATACCATTAGGGTCACGAAAAGCAACAATGCCGTGACCAATAATCATAGCAATTGTTGCATAACCACCGCTTACTTTATTATTTACCTCGGTTACCGCAGTAAATATATCTTCAGGGTCTAAATGCAACTTATCAGATTTACTTAGTTCATGTGCCATGATGTTGAGTAAGATTTCTGAATCAGATGTTGTATTTACATGACGACGTGCTTCTGAGAATAACTGCTCTTTTAAAGCTTCTGCATTAGTAAGGTTACCATTATGGGCAAGCGCTATACCAAACGGTGAGTTAACATAAAAAGGCTGTGCTTCAGATGAGCTTGAAGACCCTGCTGTAGGATAGCGCACATGGCCAAGACCAATCGTACCTTGTAGTCGTTTCATATGACGAGTGTGAAAGGCATCTTTCACTAAGCCATTTGCTTTGCGTAAGCTGAACGTATTATTCTCAATGGTAATGATACCCGCGGCATCTTGACCACGGTGCTGCAAAACAGTTAAGCCATCATAAATCGCCTGATTGACAGGGGATGTTCCGACTATTCCAACGATACCACACATGTAATTTATCCTCGCCGATTAACGGTTTACTGAATTTAAAAAGCTCGAGTTGTTTTCTAGGTACGAAAAGAACCATTCAACAACAAAGCCAAATTCTGGAATCAAAATAGAATTGCCCCACCAGTGCGTATTGGGTGCACCAGTAAAAGCATCAAGAAAGAAGAGTAACGCGCTCACGACCAACACGCCTCGTAGAGCACCAAACACTATGCCAAAAACACGGTCGGTACCCGATAAACCAGTACGATGTACAAGTTCACCTAAAATGTAGTTTAGTAAACCGCCTAACAGTAGCGTCGCAAAGAATAATATGGCTATGGCCGCCGCATTTCTTAAAAGGGGTTCAGAAATGGTTGTTAGGAAGGAAGCTAAATATTGGTAAAATAAGCTAGAGATGATAAAGGCGCCAGCCCATACAGCTAATGACATTGCTTCTTTTACAAAGCCGCGTATTAAACCGATGATGGTAGACAATACAATGATGCCAATAATGGCGTAATCAACCCAGATCATAAGAACCAATTAGTCGCTAATTTGGGGCGCATTCTATACCCAAACATCGTTAGTATGCAAGTTTAAACGGGAGATTACTGGGTTGTAGTTAATACAAAAAATTAACATTCTAGTCTAGGTATTGTGAGATAAAGATAATGATAAAAAAAATATAAATAAATAAAAAAAGGCTTGTTATACAAGCCTTTTTTAAATTATTTTGTTACTTCGTACTGCGTAACTTTACCATTTAATTTAGTAAGCTCTTTGAGCTGGGGGAGCTGCTTTTGTAATTCACTTTTATCAAGCGAAGGACCAACAAATACTTTGGTTAATGTCCCATTTGGGGTTTTAATCGGTTTAGTAAATGTTTTAAACCCTTCAGCCTTTAATTTAGCCTGTAATGCTTTAACGTTTGCAACATGTGAAAAACTACCTAATTGAATAACATAGGCCATACTCGTTAGGTTTTCATCACTTTTACGTGGTGCAATTGGCTCTGGCTTAGCTTGAACAGGCGCTTTTGTAATTGGTGTAGCTTTGGGTTCTATAGTTGCTTCAACAACTTTATCTTCCACAGCGTAATCACTCTCATCCATCGCGCTTTGCTGCTCAAAAGCTTCATCGTCAGCTTGAATGTCTTCAATTTCATCTTGCTTTAGTGGCTCAGCATTAGCCATATTTTCATCAATTGACTCTTGAAGATCGATTGTTTTGAACTCAGGGCGGTCTGGGATCGCTTTAAAGCCTTCTTTATAATGCACTTTTTCGCCATCGAGTATATTAGGGATAAACACAATTGCTGCGATCACCACTATACTTGTTCCGACTAAGCGATTAATAAAACTTGAGTTCACCGACATCCTCTCTATTTTTTAAAGTAATTAATAGCGCCAGCAACTGTAAAAAATGAACCAAATATAATCAACATAGTATCACTTTGTTGTTCTGGTAAAATTACATTCAGTGCTTGTGCCACACTATCATAGCTATTAATAGTATTATGATGAGACAATTCGTGCAGTGCATTTTGTAAATTACTTGCAGTGTCGCCTCGCGGGCCACTTAAGCTCGCTAATGACCACTCATCGACCAAGTGACTTACTTCTTTAAATACACCCGCTTTATCTTTATCAGCAAGCATAGCGGCTAATGCATGAATTTTAAAGCCTTTATCTTTATAGCTTGATAACTTATTGGCTAAATAACGCGCCGACTCAGGGTTGTGTGCTACGTCGGTAAAGACTAAAGGCTCAACACTTAACTGTTGAAAGCGCCCTTCGACAACTAAATTAGCTAAACAACTTCGTATAATTGATTCACTTGGTAATAAGTTTAAAACACTGAGCGTGGTTAATGCGGTAGCTGCATTTTGACACGGTATTGCAGGCTTATCTATTTCAAGATTATGTTCTTTATATTGCCAATTAAAGCTCTCAGCATTTTCTTTAAAAATAAAGTCACTGCCCGACAGCGTCATGTTGGCATTAATTTCTTTGCCGTAATCAGTCATTGTGTGAGGAATATTTAAATCCCCTATAATAGCGGGCGTATTTTCACGAAAAATACCGGCTTTATCATAAGCCACTAACTCACGGGTATCACCTAAGTACTCTTTATGGTCTAAGTCTATAGTGGTGATCACGCTTGCAAAGGGAGTGACTATATTTGTGGCGTCAAAGCGTCCACCTAAACCAACCTCTAGTAATACATAATCGACGTTACAGCGTTTAAAAATTGCCAACGCCCCCAAAGTACCATATTCAAAATAAGTCAGAGCAGTGTCTTTACGGCCTTGCTCAAGCTGGTGAAAAGCATCTATATGAAATTGGTCTGCCAATTCTTCCCCATTAACTCGTACACGCTCGTTATAACGAATTAAATGTGGAGATGCGTAAGTACCCACACTGAAACCTTGCGCTAGCAATAGCGACTCTAAGCACCGTGCTGTGGTGCCCTTACCGTTTGTACCGGCAATAAGAATAATTTTACTTGGAGTGTTTAACAGGCCAATATTGTTAGCAACATTAGCAACTCGTTCTAAGCCCATAGCAATGTTAGCTGGGTGAACACTTTCTAAATAAAAAAGCCAATCATCAAGGCTTGATGATTGGCTAGGAATTTTTTTTGTCATAGCGTGTAATCAGTAAAGCTGAAATTTACGCTACTCTATGCTCTTGTTCCGTAGAAGGCAAGTTCATAAATTTAGCTAAAATGCGTGCAAGGGTATCGCGCATTTCACGGCGGTCAATAATCATGTCAATTGCACCGTGTTCAAGCAAAAATTCACTACGCTGAAAGCCTTCAGGTAATGTTTCGCGAACTGTTTGCTCAATAACACGAGGACCTGCAAAACCAATTAACGCTTTAGGTTCTGCAACGTTAATATCGCCCAGCATAGCAAGCGATGCAGATACACCACCCATAGTTGGGTCAGTCATGACTGAAATAAACGGAAGACCTTTTTCAGTCATTTTTGCAAGTGCAGCACTTGTTTTAGCCATTTGCATAAGCGACATAAGCGCTTCTTGCATGCGTGCACCGCCTGATGCAGAAAAACAAATAAGCGGCATATTATGCTCTAAACATTGATCAACAGCATCAACAAAGCGAGCGCCAACAACAGAAGCCATTGAGCCACCCATAAATGAGAACTCAAATGCTACTGCTGCAACTGGAATGCCTTTTAATCGGCCTTTCATAGCTACAAGTGCATCTTTTTCACCACTTGCTTTTTGGGCTGCACTGATACGATCAGAGTATTTTTTAGAATCTTTAAACTTAAGAATGTCTTTAGGCTCATGTTGTGTGCCAAGCTCTTGACGGTCACCTTCATCTAAAAAGTGCTCCAGGCGCTTACGGCCACTAACACGCATGTGGTGGTCACACTTAGGACATACGTTTAATGACTTTTCTAATTCAGCTTTATATAAAATTGAATCACACGATGTGCACTTAGCCCAAACACCTTCTGGGATTTCTTTACGACCTGATGATTTTGTCGTTTTAGGTAAGATTTTTTCTAGCCAACTCATTTGCAACTCTCTTAATGCTGTTCTGTGTCGCGAGCCTGCCAATAGCAATTAGCAGACAAATTTTTTCAATTAAAACATGAATTACACTAACGCGGTATAAAAAACTGGTCTTAGTAGTTAAAAGTGTTCATAAAAAACACTAACGGCAACCATAACTAAATTTCAGCGTCAGGTAAAAACAATGGACCTAAAGGCATTTTAGGAATATTAAACTCTTCAGGATAATCGACATCAACCAAGTATAAACCTGCAGCTTTAGCTGTAGCACTTGCTTTAGCACGCTCTTTACAATCAAGTAATTCTTTCAACCAAATGGGCTGTTGCTTATGTATGCCAATATCCATCAAGCTCCCCGTTATATTACGTACCATGTGATGCAAGAACGCATTCGCCTTAATATCAATAATAACGTAACACCCTTGGCGCTGTACCGATAAATGATGAATAGTGCGAGTCGGTGTATTTGCTTGACAATGGATCGCTCGAAAAGATGTAAAATCGTGTGTCCCGATCAAATACTGACAGGCTTCCTGCATTTTAACTTCATCTAATGGGTGATGAAAATGCGTAACCCCTTCGTTTAACACTGCTCCTCGAAAAGGAGAGTTATAAATAATATAGCGGTATCGGCGAGCGGTTGCACTAAAACGAGCATGAAAATCGACAGCAACTGGTTGTGCAAAGCGAATAGCAATATCTTTAGGCAATAAGGTATTCATACCCATTGTAAATGCGACCATGTCACGCGAAGCTTCAGTTTCAAAATGTATTATTTGACCTGTACCGTGCACACCCGCATCAGTTCGCCCCGCACATACTACTTCAACTGGGTGATTACAAATACGCGACAATGCCTTTTCTACTTCTTGTTGTACGCTATTTACATGTGATTGACGTTGCCACCCACTATAGCGTACGCCGTTGTATTCAACTCCAAGTGCTACTCGCATAATTACTGCTTTACCTACTGTGCTAATGAACACGGCATTTTATGCTATCTCTCGACGCAATAAAAGGAGGTGTGCGGTAATACCCTTTTTATTAAAAACATGATCATTTCAATGAATCAAATAACTTAATAATTAAGATGTAAATTATTCTTTTATAACAATTACATACTATAAAATTCACTTCGTTAATGCGTTGCTTTCCCTTGTTATAATTAAACTAACATCCATAAAAAAACCCTTAATTAGAATAACCAATTAAGGGTTTTTTTAACAATTTGTTATTTTAGTTTCGCTTTTAAACTAAGTGCCTCTTCTTGAACTTCTTCTGGGCCTTTGTTGATGACATCCTCAATGACCTTGAGCGCAGAATCAAAATCATCAATTTCAATATAAGCACGCGCTAAATCTAGTTTAGCTGAATAACCACCACTTTCAGCATCAACATCGGTTGGGTTATCACCAGCAAGTAATGCATCAAACTCACTCAAACCGACATCCATATTAACGTCGGTGTAAGGTTCGTGTTCAAGTTCAGCCTCTTCACTTTCTTCTAATAATGAATCTATATCTACAAATTCATCATTATCAAGTTGCTCAATATCACTACTTTCAACAAGTGGCTCTTTTGTAGTTAATGAGTCATCTTCCTCTAAGTCTTCTTTTAGCAAGCTGTCAAAGTCGACATCAAATTCACTGCTATCCTCAGCACTTAATTCTTCAGGCTCCGCTAACTCACTAAGTAATGAATCAAAATCAGTTTGCGTCAAATTTGACATAAACTCTTCATCAAGTTCATCGTCAGAGCTAATATTAGTGCTACCTGCTTCATCTGAGTTTGTTAACTGTGCTTCGCGCTCTGCATTTGTTTGCTCTTGCTGCTCGTCTGATAACTCATCAGTTAGCGCTTGCTCTAAAATATCTTCGTCAAACTCAACATCTAAGTCAGAAAAATCGTCTTCAATTAAAATTTCATCATCAAAATCGTCTTCTAAACTATCTAAATCATTATTTTCAGAAAGCGCATTTGATAAGTCCTGCTCAGCTTGGCTGGAAGCGACTCCCTGCGCCTCACCGTCTAAATCATCACCTTGTAATTCTTCGGGGGTAAATGGCAACTCACTTTCTAGTGTTTCTTGAACTTCATCAAGGTTAAGAGGTTTGGTATCCTCTTCTATACTAACTGGTTCAACAGAATCAATTCCGTCATTAATTTCTTGCAGTAAATCATCATCAAACGACTCGTCTTCAACCTTAGCTTCTGATTCAGAGAAGTCATTATCAATTAATAGTTCATCATCAAAATCATCTTCTAAGCTATCTAAGTTAGCATTTTCAGAAAGCGCATTTGCGAGATCTTTCTCTGTTTGACTAAGTGCTACTGCATTTTCTTCACTCGGTGCATTTTCTTTAGGTTCTTGCGGCTCAAACGAAGGTTCATTCTCCAATAATGAATGATCATCGTCTAATTCAAGTTCAGGATATTCATCTAACTCTTCACTTGGCGTTATAAGATCGCTATCAAGCTGCTCTTCAATTTTTGTAAGATCTGAGTCATCGTCGCCCGCTAACGGATCGTCACCAAGATCTACTTCTATTTCTTCAAGATCGTCTTCAAGCTCATCTAAAGACCAATCTGGTGTTTCTATATAGTCATCATCCGTCGCTTGTTGTAGCTCATTTAAAAGCTCATCAACGCTCTTTAAAGTATCATCTGTATATTCTTCAAGCGCATCTTCAGGATCAAGAAGCGACTCTGATGTATCTGAAAAATCATCAACCGTTACATCTATAAGTTCAGGTTCTTCTTTAAGCTCAGGTTCTTCTGC
>NZ_JACJDR010000017.1:0-116411 GCF_014163655.1 Pseudoalteromonas sp. SR45-1
ACCGATGCCAATGGTAACTGGAGTGCGACACCAACAGGCACATTAGCTGAAGGGAATTATAGCGTTAGCGCCAGCATCACTGATGCAGCGGGCAACACAGGTACAGGTACAGACAGTGGCGAAGTAGACGTAACTGCTCCTGAACTTGAAATTATTCCATCGTTTTTATTAGGTAATTTAGTTTCTCTTTCGGGGGATTCTGATTTACCAGGAGGCTCTGTAATCACTATTACAGAGTACCTAGTTGGTGGGTTAGTTGGCGCAACTTATACAGCAACGACAAATCCTGATGGTACCTGGGGGCTTGCAAACATAACAGTACCTTTACTAAACCTTGCCTATGTGACTGCCAGTGCAACGGATGCCGCTGGTAATGTCAGAACAATCAATACACTTGATTTTGATAACGTAGCACCAGAACTAACCGTTAGTGTTGATGCTTTATCTAATGACAGTACGCCAGTAATTAGCGGCACCACCGATATGGGGCAAGGCACGGTAATTAATATAACCGTGACTGATAGTGAAGGAGAAAGCCAAGCGTTTACTGCGACAGTTCAAGCCGATGGCGACTGGTCTGTTGCTGTACCAGCAGAGCTAGCGCAAGGTCAATACACTGTTGTTGCAGAGGTTAGAGACAGTGTTGGTAATTTAACAACGCAGCAGGCTCAAGGTGAAATAGATAGCGTTGCTCCTACATTAATTGTGAACGAAGTTAACGCGACAATAGATACAACCCCTACAATTTCAGGCACGAGTAATGAGATTGGTGCTGATGTAACCATTCTTATCGGCGGTCAAACACTAACAGCAACAGTGGGTACTGATGGCAATTGGCAAGTAGATGTCCCCGTAGCACTTGTTGATGGTGATTATACGGCTCAAGTAAGTGTTACCGATGACGCTAATAATATCAGCAACACGACAATTGATTTAACAATTGATACCCAAGTACCTGTTATTGTACTTAATGATATAACTGTATTTAACACTGAGACACCAGTTATAAATGGTACTTCAACTGAACCACAGGATACGGTGGTCGATATTGTTATTACAGATAGCAACGGTGATATACATACTTTAACCGCAATAGTTGATGATAACGGCGATTGGCAAGTTACGGCGCCAAGCTTGCCTGATGGTAATTATGATGTAGAGGTAAGTATTACCGATGATGCTGGCAATCAAGGTGTGGATACAGGCTCGAGCTTTATTGATACTCAAGCACCAAGTATTACTATAAACGCATTAGGTACAATTAATGACAGCACGCCAACTATTTCAGGCACATCCAATGAACCTGAAAACACGAGTATTACAGTAACTATGACCGATGCAGATAGTACCGAGACTTACACAACTGTTGTTGGTGCAGGTGGTGCTTGGACTGTAGATATTACAGATGCACTGACTGATGGTGAAGTTACAGTTTCTGCAAGTGTTACTGATGCCGCAGGGAATGAATCAGTTGCAAATAGTACCGCAACGTTAAATACCAATGCGCCTACAATTAATATTAATACAATTGTTGATACAAACGATCAAACACCAGCAATATCAGGCACAAGTAGTGCGGCAGATAACACAGAAATCACGGTTGTCATAACTGACGTTAATAACGTTTCACATACTGTAACTACAACTGTGGTAGGTGGGATCTGGAGTGTTGATGCGACAGATATTCTACCTGAAGGTGAATTTACTGTTTCGGCAAGTGTAACTGAAGGAGGCTTAACGAGTAATACAACAGGTAGCGGTGTTATCGATTTAACTCCACCAGCACTTAATATTACACCGCTTACAATTTCAAATGATACAACGCCAACAATTTCAGGCACAACTACAGCTCCACAAGGCGCCATAGTCGCTATTTTAATTACAGATAGCTTAGGTGCAGAGCAAACGGTTAATGCTACTGTTGGTGCAAATGGCACATGGTCAGTCGCTGCAAGTACAGAGTTGAGCGAGGGCACTTACACGGTTTTAGCTTCAACAACAGATACTGCCGGTAATCCTGTAAACACAAGTATTACAGGGGAAGTTGACATAACAGCGCCAGTTGTGACCATTAACGATATTGCTGGAAGTACCGATCTAACTCCAGGTATTTCAGGAAGTGTGACAGGTGCTAATGTGGGTGATGCTGTTGCAGTGGTATTCACTGATGCACAAGGTAATGAGCACACTGTAAATACAACGGTTCAAACTGGAGGTGTATGGTCTGTAGAGGCAAGTAGCTCTCTTTCACAAGGAGATTATTCAGTTGAAGCATTTGTTACTGACAGCGCTGGTAATACCGGGGACGCAACAAATACAGCAACCATTGATACAATTGCTCCTGAAATTAGTATTAATCAAAGTTCATTAATACTAACTCAAGATAGCACTCCATTAATTAGTGGCACGTCTAACGAGGCAAATACAAACGTTATTGTTACCTTTACTGATTCTGCTGGAGTTTCTCATCAAATGACCGTTCAAACCGATGGCAATGGAGACTGGCAAGCGGCTGCTAATAATATTTTAGCTGACGGTGTTTACAGTGTTAGTGCAACTATTAGCGATGCTGCGGGCAATACTTCGGTCGACAATAAAACCGGTGGTGAGGTTGATACTGTGGGACCAGAGCTAACAATTGTGCCTTCCTTCCTATTAGGTCAGTTGGTTTCTTTATCTGGTACATCTGATTTGGGCGAAGGTAAAACCGTTACGGTTACTCTAGAGCTTGCAGGTGATTTACTCGATTTAACATACGATGTAACCACAGATGCCAATGGTGATTGGGAGCTATTAGGCCTAGCAGTTAATGTTATTGGCTTATCGGTTGTTGAAGCTTCTGCAACTGATGATGCTGGTAATACAACCACTATAACTACGGCTGATGTAGACGCTTCAACCCCAGTACTGAATGCGGTGGTTGACTTTGTAACTGGAGAAGGCGATTTACCAATAATTAGTGGTACGACCGACCAAGCACCAGGCACTGAAGTGCTAGTTAGAGTGGTGGATAGCGAAAATGTAGTACAAGAGCTTACTGCAATAGTACAAGATGACAATACGTGGGTAGTACAGGTACCTCAATCATTGGCTGAAGGTACATTTAGCATAACAGTTGACGTATTAAGTGAGGTCGGCATTACTACCACGCAACTACTTGACGGAGTTGTAGATACAATATCGCCAACACTTGGCTTACAGGTTATTGGTACAACATCGGATTCAACGCCAATTATCCAAGGTACCAGTGATTTAATTAATGGTGTTGTTGAAATACAACTTGATGGTGGTTCAGTTTTAACCACTACGGTTAATGCAGCTGGATTATTTTCACTCGAGGTAGATGTACTAACTGAAGGGCAACATGTGGCTAATGTAAGCATTACAGATGAAGCAGAAAACGTAGTTACTGATACGCTTGAATTCGTCGTTGATACGCTAGTGCCAGTGGTTGGAATTTTACCACTGAGCATTAGCAACACTGATATATTAACAATTTCAGGTACATCGGAAGAAACACCCGGTACAGACATTGACGTAACAGTTATTGGTAGCAATGGTGATGAAACAGTATTTGATGCTGTAGTTGGTAGCGATGGCACGTGGTCATTAGTAACCACCAGCTTATCAGATGGTGTTTATGATGTGTATGCGAGTATTACTGATGCCGCAGGTAATATTGGGCAGTCAGCCATTGAACAAGTAACTATAGACACCATTCCACCAGCGTTAGAGATAGATGCGTTTGGAGTACTTAATACTCTAACACCAACAATTACAGGCTCCAGCGATGAGGAAGTAGGAAGTTCAATTACAGTAAATATCACTGACTCAACAGCCGCAGTACAAACAGTTACTGCTACTGTTTTAGGCGATGGTACTTGGTCTGTCATTGCTCCTTTATTACCTGAAGGAGAAATTACAGTTGAGGCCATAAGTACCGATAGCGCTGGTAATACAACCACTGTAAATCAAATAGGTACTGTCAGTACAACCCTGCCAAGTTTGTTGATAAACCCAATAATTGATACAAGCGATACAACCCCTACTATTAGTGGTACTACCGATGTAATAAACGGCAATGTAGAAGTCGTTATTACTGACAGTGACGGTACCGCTACCACTTATAATACAACGGCTATAGCAGGTATGTGGACTCTAATACCTACAACACCATTAGCTGAAGGCGCCTTTACTGTAAGTGCTACAGTTGAAGACTTAGGGCTTTCAAGCTCTACAAGTCTTGGTGGAATAATTGATTTAACACCACCAACAGTTGAAGTTGATCAATTATCTGTAACCAATAACCCGCTACCGACTATAACAGGTATAAGTGATGCACCAGCAGGTACAAATGTGAGTGTTGTTATTACTGATGCTAATAACGATTCACAAACTATTACCGCTCAAGTTGCAGGCAATGGCACATGGTCAGTCACAGCTACCACCGCGCTTAGTGAAGGTAGTTTTAGCGCTACTGCGACAGTGAGTGATGCTGCGGGTAACTCATCAAGCGATACAATGGTGTCAAGTACAGACTTCACTGCACCAATTATAGTGATAGACCCAATTACAGTAGGGCAAGATACAACGCCTACTGTTACGGGGTCAGTAACCGGAAGTTTTACAGGTGCAGCGGTTATAGTTATGTTTACAGATTCTGCAGGCGCCACTCACAATGTTGAAACAACCGTTGGCACTGATGGAACTTGGAGCGTGACATCAGCAGAAGTAATTCCTGAGGGTAACTACAGCGTAGATGTAAGCATTGCTGATGGTGCAGGTAATACCGGTACGCAATCATCAAGTAGCGCAATTGACTCAGGTATTACAATTGACTCAGGGTTAGTACTAACAGCAGAGCAAACACCTCTTGTTACGGGGACTGCCGCTCCAGGTGAGTCTGTAACTGTTACTTTTAGTGGTCCAACTGAAAGTATTGTATTAATAGAAACTGTTAATGCATCGGGTGTATGGAGTGCTACAGCTAATACTGACTTAGCTGATGGTGAGTACACAGTAACAGCTGTAGCAACTGATACATCAGGTAATACAACTTCAAGCGGTAGTATATCTGGATTGGTTATTGATACTACACCGATCAACTTTACAGTAGAACCTGAGTACTTACTTAATTTATTGGGTATAGGGATATTGGTTGGCTACGAAGGGACATCTGATGGCGGTGAGGGAAGTAAGGTCTATATTCTCGACTCATTAGTTTTAGGCATTGATTTAGCATTAACTTCAGCGCCATATGCAGTTGTAGATGCTCAAGGTAATTGGGACTCTACCAACTTAGATCTGAATGCTTTAGGTTTACTGGGTACAGGTCTTGAAAACACGTATTTCTATACTGTGGACGAAGCTGGTAATTACCAAGTTAAAAATGGTAATGATGTGTTTATCGAGTCCGGCAATATTTACACCTCTGAATCAGGCTCAGCCTCTGGCGACACAATCCCTACATCATTTAGCGAAGAGTCGGCTCTAGGCGATACAACCCCTAATGAAGTTTCAAGCAATAACGTATTAAGCACTGAAACGATTGATTTAGGTAACTTGAGTGGTCTATCAGCACCTGAGCAAACTGTGCAAGTGAGTTCGGCTGAACCGCTTAATATTAATGACGTAATCATTGATGAAGATGCAGAGCAGCTTATAGCGCTAAATACACTGGTTGAGGATGAAGGCTCTGCAATTGCTTATACTCCAGCTCAAAGTGGAGGAAGCATTGATGCAGCAGCACCTGCGGTTGATGTACAAAATCAATCGGAAGAGATGATTAAACACTTAATTGAAAGTAGTAATAATCAAACGGATATTTAATATCAATAAAGCCCTCTTAATTATTTTTTAAGGGGGCTTACATTATTAAGCAAATTAATATTATTTATAACGAAATTTAAGAACAAAGGACATTAAAAAAGCCTTATTGATAAATCAATAAGGCTTTTTTAATGTAAAATTTTGGGCTTACGCTTTTAAATTACGAACCAGTTTACTCTCGGTATTTACAGATTTACCGGCTTGGTCGTAGGTCATTGACGTTGGTGCGCCAATTAATATCTCTTTTAATTGTTTAACACTAAGCTGCGCTTGACGGGCAGCATGAGCATTAACATTATTTTGTTTTTGGCATTGCGCAAGTTGAGTTTTAACTTGGCTTATTAGCTCAGATATTTCAGGATTTTGTGTATCGTTACTGGCAATTAGCTTACTTAGCTCTTTATCTAGAGTGCTTAGCTTAGTTAAAAAAGACATTTTTTGTTGGGCAATTTCTTTTAAACCAGCACCACGTCGTGAGGCAATAGCAGTAAGCTCATCGTTTAATAGCGTGTGTAAAGAGTCTAAACAACTTACTTGTTGGTTTAGCTTTACGCTAATTAAACTATTATGATCAGCCATACACGTTAAACTCAAAATCAGCTAAGTTTTTAGCAAGCTTTTCACTGTCCACTTGGTATTTACCTTCAGTTATTGCTTTTTTTAGCTCAGCAACTTTATCGCTGTCAAAGCCAGGCGATTGCTGTGCTTTATCTTGAAGCGTTTTTAATTGCTGCGCTTGCGGCGTTAAACTTACAGAATCACTTGCAGCTTTAGGCGAAGGGGCCTGAGCAGCTTGTGTATTTGCGTTATCTTTTTTTAAATCAACTTGTTGCTGCTTTGCATTTGTTAACGCATTAGCTTGTTGATTACTGCCATTAACTTGATTAACCATAATAATAAACCCGTATATTACCCAACTTATGCCATGTTATCGGCATATACGTAGGATACTTTAGTATAAATCTAAATTAAATATTCACCTGAACAGACTCTACACCATCTACTCGCGCATTTAAAACTTTACCTGATTTTTTGTTTTTTATTTGTATCTGTTCGCCCAAAGTACCGTCTTCTAAAGCAATACCTGTGGTTTTAATTCTAAGGCCCCTCAGGTTTGCGTAAATATTAACAGAGTCACCTTTACACACCATGCAAATTTGGTTTAGTAATACTGGCATACCACTTCTAATATTTCGTTTACTTCTACTACCTATTAGCATTGTGGGATCATCTAAGTACTGTATTCGTACAAAGTGAGTTGGTTTCATTTCAATACTTAAATGCGATTTAGTTATTACTTCACCGCGGGTTAAATTAGCAGTGGCAACAACAACTGGGGCCATTTCAACAACTCTTACATGAACGTATTGAGCCCACGTTTGAGCATCATTACACTTGGCTTGTAAGGTTACTTGGCGGTTAAATGGTGGCTCATCGGATGTTGATAATTCAAGCTCTGTATTACAGACACGATCAGGAATGCGACTGTCTAAAGGCAGAGCACTTAATTGAGTATTAGTATTTTGTAATGTACCAATTTGCTTAGCTATGTAAGCAACGGCCATGTCTTGTAATAAATCTTTACTAAACACTTTAGCTTGCAAAGGGAATACAAAGCACAAGCTAGTAACAAAATAAAAAACACTGTATCTTCTGATTTTTTTTAACAAACTCATAATGTTTCGACTATGCTTATGGTTTCAAACAGGGTATAAATATTTTGCGTCAAAAAGTAGACGCACCCGCGATGTTATGTAGCTTTATAAATAGAAAGCAATTATCGTTCCGTATTATTTGTTTTCTTTAGGAGATTTGAATGGCAGGCATTTTAGACTCAGTAAACCAACGCACACAGTTGGTTGGGCAGAACCGCCTAGAATTACTTTTATTTAAGCTCAGAGGGCGTCAGCGTTTTGGTATTAATGTATTTAAAGTGAGAGAAGTGCTGCAATGCCCTCCACTAACAAGCATGCCAAAATCTAATCCGTATATTCGTGGTGTTGCACATATTCGTGGTCAAACCATTTCGGTTATTGATTTATCAATGGCTGTAGGTGGGCGCCCAATCGACAACATTAAAGACAGCTTTATAATCATTGCTGAATACAATCGCTCTGTGCAAGGGTTTTTAGTGGGCGGAGTTGAACGTATTGTAAATATGAATTGGGAAAAAATAATGCCACCGCCATCAGGCGCCGGACGTTATTCATATTTAACAGCAGTGACCGAAATCGAAAATGAATTAGTCGAGATTCTCGATGTAGAAAAAATTCTCAACGAAATTTGTCCAGTAAACACAGAAGTAAGTGCTGAAGTTGCACAAAGTGGCGATATTCAAAGAGATTTAGGCGAACGTATCGTATTTATTGCAGATGACTCTGCTGTTGCCCGTAATCAAGTTAAACGAGCCTTAGAGCCGCTAGGTGTTCAAACAGAGCTTGCTAAAAATGGTAAGGAAGCTTTAATTAGGCTTAAAGAAATAGCAGAGCTTGATTGTAAAAATGATATTACAGAGCGAGTAGCATTACTTATCTCAGACGTTGAAATGCCAGAAATGGACGGCTATACCTTAACAGCTGAAATAAAAGCAGATCCCAAACTTGCACCTTTGCATGTTATTTTGCATACCTCTTTGAGTGGTGTTTTTAACCAAGCGATGATTGAAAAAGTAGGGGCAGATGACTTTATTGCTAAATTTAACCCAGATGAATTAGCAACAGCGGTTAAAAAGTGGGTTCATTGTGATTAACAAAAATAGGTGCTACTAACTTGAATAATAAAGATTTGCAGCAAAGTGAATACGACCAGTTTCGTTCGTTTTTAGAGCAGCAATGCGGCATTGTTTTAGGTGAAAATAAACAGTATTTAGTTAAAAGCCGACTTGCTCCGTTAATGACTCGATTTAATGTGGGATCTTTATCGGAATTGGTTAGTAAAACTCTCGGGCCTCATGAGCGGCAATTAAGAGCCGCTGTGGTTGATGCAATGACCACCAACGAAACTTTGTGGTTTAGAGATCAATACCCATTTGAGTTACTCCAAAACAAGCTTTTCCCTGAATTTAAAGATTTAAGAAGACCTTTAAAAATTTGGTCTGCTGCCAGTTCGTCAGGCCAAGAACCTTATTCAATAGCTATGTCGGTTGCTGAATTTAATGCTAAGCAACCAGGTGTGCTTCGTATGGGGGCACAAATTATTGGTACCGACATATCTAATACCATGCTTGATATGTGTAAAAATGCAGAGTACGACGCGCTGGCACTCGCCAGAGGGTTATCTGCAGAGCGTCGTAAAAAGTTTTTTAAAGACAGCGGCAACGGTATGGCACAAGTAAACGATACAATAAAAAAACAAGTTAGTTTTAGGCATTTAAATCTGCTTGATTCTTACGCGTTAATGGGCAAGTTTGATATTATTTTTTGCCGAAATGTACTAATTTATTTTGCGCCTGAAATAAAAGCTAAAATTATTAACCAGTTTGCACAAGCGTTAAATCCAAACGGTTACCTATTTTTAGGCGCGTCAGAGTCCCTAACTGGCCTAAGTACTGAATTTGATATGGTTAGGTGCAACCCTGGTATTATTTACCAAAAGAAGTAATTAAGCTAACTCCCTTCCCTAAAACGACGCACCTAGCGTCGTTTTTCTATTTAGATACATAGCCTTATAAAAATATAGCAAGCCCTAATATTAATGGCTTATTTTTTGCTTTATTAATGGGTAAGTCAATTTTTTGGAGAAGGTTATGGCTATCAGTTTTGATAAAGCATTAGGTGTGCATCCGCAAGCCATGTTGATCCGTTCACAGCGAGCTGAATTAATTGCAACTAATATAGCTAACGCTGATACGCCTGGCTATAAAGCAAAAGATATTGATTTTGCCTCTGCATTAAAAGCGGCAAGGTCAACCCAGCAAAGCGGCAATACTATGGTAAGAACTAATGATAAACACATTGGTGGAGGTACTCATAGTATGGGCAGTTCAGAATCATTTCGTTTGCCAAATCAATCAGATACAGGTGATGGTAACTCGGTTGATATACAAGTGGAACGAAACTTGTATACACAGAATGCTATGGAGTATCAGGCCAGCTTGCAATTTTTAAGCGGCAAATTTAAAGGCCTGAATAAAGCTCTCGGTAGTCAAGGATAAAAATTATGAGTTTATATAATGTTTTCGATATTGCAGGTTCGGGTATGAGCGCACAAAACGTTCGCTTAAATACTACAGCTAGTAATATTTCTAATGCTAACACCATTAGTTCATCTCAAGACAAAACGTACCGAGCGCGCCAACCTGTATTTGCGGCTGAGCTAACAAAGGCTTCAGCATCAGTAAGTAACCAGCAGGGCTCCGCAGTTGGTGTTAAAGTTTTGGGCATTGTTGAAAGCGATGCACCATTACAAATTGAATATAACCCAAACCATCCAAGTGCGGATGAAAATGGCTATATCTATAAACCCAACGTTAATGTTGTAGAGGAGATGGCAAATATGATTTCTGCCTCTCGTTCTTACCAAACAAACGTGCAAGTTGCTGATGCAGCTAAGCAAATGCTAAGTAAAACACTGTTGCTAGGGCAGCGGTAACCGAGGGTAGGTTATGAGTAACGATATTAGTACATCTTCATCCTATTTAGACTCTATACGCTGGCAAGAGCAACAAGTTGCTACCAGTGATAATGAGAGTGATGCGTTAACACAAGAAGACTTTTTCTCTTTGTTAACTCAGCAATTATCGTATCAGGATCCCAGTAACCCTGCGGATAATGACCAAATGATTGCTCAAATGACGAGCTTTACGATGGCGCAAGGGATTACAGATTTAAATACTAACTTTGAATCTTTAGCCTCTTCAATGACATCTAATTCAGCACTGCAAGCATCTACACTTGTAGGCAAACAAGCTTTACTAGAGTCAAACACCCTGGATTTAAATGAAACAGGTGATGCCAGAGGCTCTGCAGTGGCAGAAGAAGCCGTTGATAACTTAAAAATTAAAGTTACTGATGCATCAGGTCAGCTAGTAAGAACTATTGATATGGGTTCTCAGCCAGCAGGTGCGGTACGTTTTGCGTGGGATGGCAAAAATGAAGCTGGTGAGCGTTTACCTGAAGGTGAATACTCAGTAACCGCAGAAGGAAGTACTGACGGTGAATTTTCAAGCTTACCCATTGCTACATTTAAGAACATTGAAAGCGTTAATATTAATGGCTCAAGTGGCATTATTATTAACACTAAAGAAGGTGCGGTTAGGTTGACAGACGTCGCAGAAATCGCGTAATAAATTTTAATTATACTTCGCCTGTCAGCAGGCTAAATATTAACAGGTTAGAGGTGAATTATGAGCTTCAATATTGCATTAACTGGCTTAGCTGCCGCACAAAAAGATTTAGACGTAACTGCAAATAATATTGCAAACGTTAATACCACAGGTTTTAAAGAGTCACGCGCTGAGTTTGCCGATGTTTACGCATCGTCAGTATTTAGCTCTGGTAAGACTAAAAATGGTGACGGTGTGCAAACAACCATGGTTGCGCAGCAGTTTCATCAAGGCTCACTACAATTTACAAATAACTCACTTGATTTAGCAATCACTGGTGAAGGTTATTTTGCGATGACTGACGATTTATCTTCGCAAGATTTAACATATACACGTGCAGGTGCATTTAAGCTTAACCAAGATAACTTTATGGTTGACGCAAAAGGTAACTTTTTACAAGCATTCCCTGTTGACTCATCTACAGGTGATACAACGTCGGTAAGTTTGAGCACAACTGATCCAATTCAAATCCCTGATTCGTCTGGTTCTCCTCGCGCAACCGAAAATGTATTTTTGTCGTTTAACTTAGATGCAACGGCGGATCCAACAGGTCTAGATTTTGACCCTACATCCAGTGGTACTTATAACTCATCTACGTCAACAACAGTATATGATTCACTAGGTGAACCTCACATTTTACAATACTTTTTTGCCAAAGAAGATGATGCCGCAGCAGGTGGTATAGATAACAGTTGGAAAGTATATGCAACTCTCGATGGCAAAGTAGTTGATGGCACAACTGGTGGAGAACAAACAACGACACCTTATACACCACTGACCACCCTAGGTTTTGACTCAAGTGGTTTACCATCAACAACAGGTGGTGTGGCAAATACAAATACAACTACTTTTGATGAAATATTACTACCAGCGGGTTCTGGTGCTGGTTTATCAACATTACTAGACAATGGTGCAACTTTCCCAGGTACTGGTATTGAGCTTAACTGGCGCGATGAAAATAACACGGCTGGACGTATCCCAACTCAGTATTCAAGTGGTTTTGAAGTAAAAGCACTCGATCAAGATGGCTCAACAGTAGGTCGTTTAGCCGGAATTGATATAGGAACAGACGGTAAAATTGTCGCTTCTTACAGTAACGGTGACTCAACATTCCTAGGGCAAGTGGCTATGGTGCGTTTTCCGAACTCACAAGGGTTATCACAAGTGGGTGATACAAGCTGGAAGCAAAGTATTGATTCAGGTGAACCTGTAGCGGGCGAAGCCGGTTCGGGTACGTTTGGTGGAATTAACTCATCAGCGCTTGAGCAATCAAATACTAATCTTACAAACGAGCTTGTAGACTTAATTACTGCACAGCGTAATTACCAAGCAAACTCACGTGCGCTTGAAGTTAACTCAACTATTCAGCAAAGTATTTTGCAGATTCGATAAGCTAAACCCCATTAAATATATTAGGCTGCATTTTTGCAGCCTTTTTTATAAGTCCTCTTTGTAAGCCCTTCTAAATACCTCTCAATGTTGCGTCAAATTTAATCTGGCACCTATTTTGCATTTGTAAGTTCAGAGATTTTTTATGTGAGTCGATACTATGGACAAAATGGTCTACATTGCGGCCTCTGGCGCTAAGCAAAGCCTACAAGGGCTTGCTTTAAAAGCCAATAATTTGGCGAATGCAAATACAACAGGATTTAAAGCTGACTTTGCCCAGGCGCGTTCTATGCAAGCGTTTGGCGAAGGTTTGCCTACACGTGTATTTTCAATGCAAGAGCGTCCGGGTTCAAACATGGTATCGGGTGGCATTGTTCAAACCGGGCGAGACTTAGATATCGCAATGAGCGATAACGCATGGCTTGCTGTGCAAGATGCCTCCGGTAATGAAGCTTACACAAAAGTGGGTACGTTAAACATTACTGCTCAAGGTATGCTCGTAACCAGCCATGGTCGTCAAGTTATTGGCGAAGGGGGACCTGTTATTTTACCCGTCCCAGTCGAAAAAATAGGGTTTAGCCAAGATGGCGCTATTCAAGTTCGACCACAAGGCGCTCCCGCTAACTTTTTAGAAGAAATCGACACGCTTAGAGTTGTTGAAGCAAATAGCTCACAGCTCGAAAAAGGTAACGACGGTTTATTTAGACCAAAAGCAAATGTAACAGTAGATACCTCTGCCAATGTAAAAGTTTTAAGTGGTTCGCTTGAAATGTCGAATGTGAATCCGGTTCACGAAATGGTCGACATGATAAGCCACCAGCGCCAATTTGAATTACAAGTGAAATTAATGAAAACAGCTGAAGAAATTGACGAGCGTCAAGATCAGTTATTACGCATAGTTTAACTTTAAAGTGAGGACACGATTATGAATCCAGCATTGTGGATCAGTAAAACGGGGCTAGACGCTCAACAAACCGATATATCGGTTATCTCAAATAATTTAGCGAATGCCAGTACCGTAGGTTACAAAAAAAGCCGCGCTATATTTGAAGATTTACTTTATCAAAATATTAATCAACCAGGTGGTCGTTCATCGCAAGATACCGAAATGCCGTCGGGCTTAATGTTAGGTGCGGGTGCTAAAGTTGTAGCTAACCAAAAAGAGTTTACGCAAGGCAACATGTTGACCACCGAAAACTCACTAGATTGGATGATTTCTGGCGAAGGTTTTTTTGAAGTACTGCAACCTGATGGCAATATTGCTTACTCGCGCAATGGTCAGTTTACTACCGATGGCGATGGACGAATTGTGACATCGGGCGCAGGTTACGTTATTCAGCCAGAAATGAATGTACCAGATGACGCGCAATCAATTACGGTTTCGCAAGACGGCGAAGTATCTGTACGTGTTGCAGGCCAAGCCGATAACGTTGTGATTGGTCAGCTGACTATTAGTGACTTTATTAATCCATCGGGTCTTGAGCCAATTGGTCAAAACCTTTATACCGAAACGGCTGTAAGTGGTGCGCCTGTACAAGGTAATCCTGGTGTTGAAGGGTTAGGTAGTATTATTCAAGGCTCACTCGAAACTTCAAACGTAAATGTGACTGAAGAGCTGGTAAATCTAATAGAAACTCAGCGTATTTACGAAATGAACTCAAAAGTAATTTCGGCCGTTGACGAAATGATGAGTTATATCAATCAACAGCTTTAATAGAATAGGGGGAATTATGCGTAATATTATTTTATTTGCAGCGGGCACATTATTTTTAAGTGGCTGTATGTCTACGCAAAATAGTGAGGTAGTGCAGGACGACCCTTACTACGCACCTATGTACCCCGAGCCTATTTTAGAGCCGCTGGTAGCCACAGGTTCACTGTTTAATACTCATACATCAAACGACTTATATTCTGATAAAAAAGCGCTACGTACTGGCGATATAATTACGGTTAAATTGCAAGAGTCTACTCAAGCAACAAAAGCCGCTAAAACAGAAACAGACAAAGAAACTGACGCAAGCTTAGACCCAGTGATTGGCTTAGGTGGTCTACCTGTAAATATAGGTGGCGATAGTATCCAGTTTGGTATTGGTAGTGATTCGTCGTTTACGGGTGATTCAAAATCAAACCAGTCAAACAGCTTAGTAGGCGATATTTCGGTTAATGTAATGCGCGTTTTACCTAATGGTAACTTAGTTATACGCGGCGAAAAATGGCTAACGCTTAATACCGGTGAAGAGTTTATTCGTTTAGAAGGGCTAGTACGCCCTCAAGACGTAAGCGCCGATAATACGGTTGAATCAAACCGCATTGCTAATGCACGTATTCAATACTCAGGTAAAGGGCAAACGCAAGAGGCGCAAAGTCCTGGTTGGCTTACACGTTTCTTTAGCAGTTCGCTGTTTCCATTTTAGAGGGTAACAACATGAATAGCCTTAAAGCTTTATGTTTAGTTGTGTTATTAGGTTGGCAGTTTAGCGCCAGTGCTGAGCGCATAAAAGATGTGTCTATGGTTGAAGGCGTACGCTCTAACCAATTAGTCGGTTATGGCTTAGTGGTTGGTTTACCGGGCACTGGCGAGCAAAACTCATACACACAACAAAGTTTTAGAGGCATGTTGAACAGCTTTGGTATTACGCTACCCTCAACTCAAAGCCCTAAAATTAAAAATGTTGCCGCTGTGGCGGTGCATGCAGAACTACCTGCATTTAGAAAGCCTGGGCAAGCAATCGATATTACGGTTTCTTCTATTGGTAGTGCAGGCAGCTTACGTGGCGGTACTTTACTACAAACTTTTTTAAAGGGTGTAGACGGTAACGTGTACGCAATTGCACAAGGTAGTTTAATTGTCGGTGGCTTAGGCGCACAAGGCCTTGATGGTAGTAGAGTTGTAATTAACACCCCTACAGTTGGTCGTATACCAAATGGCGCTACAGTTGAGCGCGCCGTGGAAAGCCCATTTATGCAAGGCGATTACATTACTTTTAATTTAAACCGCCCAGACTTTACAACGGCAAAACGCCTAGAAAAAACAATTAATGACTTAGTTGGCCCAAATAGCGCACAGGCAATTGATTCTGTTTCTATTCGTGTTATAGCTCCACGCGATGCATCCCAGCGTGTATCGTACTTATCAACACTCGAAAACTTAGAATTTAAGCCAGCTGATATGGCCGCTAAAATTATAGTTAACTCGCGCACAGGTACAATTGTAATTGGTAAAAACGTTAAGCTTCAGCCTGCCGCTATAACTCACGGTGGCTTAACAGTAACAATTGCAGAACAACAAAATGTGTCACAACCAAACCCGCTAGCAAACGGTGATACTGTTGTCACGCAGCAGAGCATTATTGATGTAAATCAAGATGACTCGCGCGCCTTTGTATTTAATCCAGGTGTAAGCCTTGACGATTTAGTTCGCGCAATTAACGAAGTAGGCGCAGCGCCTGGCGACTTAATGGCTATTTTAGAAGCACTAAAAGAAGCCGGCGCAATTAACGGACAGCTCGTTGTTATATAAATAACTCAAGCCAATAAATAACGTATTACTTAAGCCCTATATTTTTGAAATTAGGGCTTTTTATTTACAGCAACTTAAGTTTATTATTTTTATCTTCCTTGTTTTATCTGTAGTGGCTCAATTTTTGCATTTTTAACTGTATTATTCATTTTGTGTCAAAAAGCCGATGGAAACTAATCACCTCGATAAACAAAACTTTTTTGATTTAGGCAACTTAGATTCACTTCGTAAAGAAGCCTTAACGAGTGGCGATGCATCAACTGATGCCTCTAAAGCTGCGCTCAAAAAAGCGGCCGCACAATTTGAAGCTATTTTTACGCAAATGTTGCTCAAAGGAATGCGTAAAGCTAACGAAGCATTTGAAGACAAAGACAGCCCATTTAATTCAAGTGGCGTAAAGTTTTTTGAAGAAATGCACGATCAGCAACTTTCAACAGAGCTTTCATCAAATGGCTCGTTAGGCCTTGCCGATCTAATAGTTCAGCAGTTATCGCCTGAGTCTAAAAACTTTATGCCAGGCTCGGTGCTTAGAACAACCAACGATATTTTTAGTGATACGCAAGTCGGTTCCGCTCTTCCTCATGAGCAAAAAAATAAGCAACCCGATCTTATCGTTAAGAGTACTAAAGCCGATATTGCTGAGCCTAAAGTCGATACTGCAGAGTCTAAAACCGATAGCCCAACATTTAAAAATGCAGAAGAGTTTGTAAGTTCAGTGTGGGAACACGCTAAAACGGCAGCGCAAAAAATTGGTTTAAATCCTGCGGTAATGGTTGCACAAGCGGCACTTGAAACCGGTTGGGGTAAACACATTATTAATAAAAGTGACGGTGGCAGCTCAAATAACTTGTTTAATATTAAGTCAGATAAAAGCTGGGAAGGTGATAAAGCAAGCAAAATAACGCTTGAGTTTGAGCAAGGTACACCCGTTAAAAAACAAGCCAGCTTTAGAGCCTACGATTCAATTAAAGACAGCGTGAACGACTTCGTTGATTTTTTAACGCAAAACCCACGCTACAAAGAAGCATTACAAAATACAGCTAAACCAAACGACTTTTTAGATTCATTACAAAAAGCAGGTTATGCAACCGATCCAAATTATGCCAGCAAAATAAAAAAAGTGCTCAATAGCAGTCAGCTAAAAGACATTGCGGCAAACGTGATCCGCCAAGGAGTAGAGTAACATGTCGTTTAATTTATTGAACATTGCCAGTTCTGGGGTTAGAGCAAGCTCGGAGCTACTGCAAACGACAAGTAAAAATATCGCCAATGTAAATACCGAAGGCTATGTGCGTGAGCGTACAGAGTTTACCACTATGGTTGATAACCAAGTGGGGCGAGGCGAAACATACCGATTATTAAACGAGTTTGCTCAGTCACAGCTAAATCGTGACACCTCTAATAAATCGTTTTTCGATCAGTTTATTACTGAGGCTAATCGGGTTGATACTATTTTCTCTGAAGAGTCGAACAACCTTTCGACTGGTATTAACTCTTTATTTAATAACATGCAAGAGGCGTTAAATCAGCCTTCGTCTACTGTTGCTCGCTCATTAGTAATGACAGATGCGCAAAGTTTAATTGATCAAATGGATAGGCTTTCGGGCATCGTGCTTGATCAAAAAAGTATAGTAAACGAGCAGCTCGAAATATTTTCAGATGAAGCAAACTCACTCATTCAAAGTATTAGTACGCTAAATCAAAATATTGCAGCAGTTAATGGCACTAATAACGCCGCAGATGCCAGCTCTACCTATAACGAACGCGATAAAGCAATACGCGACTTGTCAGAGCTAATAGACATAGAAACGCTTGATGGTCCAAATGGCGAAAAACTCGTTTTTATGGGCACAGGCGAAGCGGTTGTTATGCAAAATGGCGCATTTAACTTATTTTCGATGACAGGGGATCCTGATCCTAACTTTAAAGAATTCACGCTTGACGTTAATGGTGGCAAAGCTGTGCCGCTTGAAGTTGATGTAAGCAAGCTTAAAGGCAAAATTGGCGGTTTACTTGCTTTTAGAGATGACATATTAGTCCCTGCGCAAAACCAAATTGGTCAAATGGGCTTAGCTATTGCTGATGCATTTAACGAACAAAACAAATTGGGTATGGATGCAACAGGTCAGCTAGGGGGTAATATTTTTAATATACCTACCGTTGGCGCATATGCGTATCAAGCTAACACGGGCACTGCTGGTATGACTGCAACGGTAGAGCCAGGTAAGGGCAGTGAACTTCCTGCCAGTGACTTTATTATTACCTATACAGGCAATGCCAACGAAGTAAGTATTCAGCCTATAGATAACAAAGGCGATCCGCTGGGGCAGCCTTCACTTGCTGATATATCGTCAGGTGTTATTGATTCATCGACTATAACCTCAGGCGAATCATTTGGTCTTCAAGTAAATGTATCTGGGGCTGGTGTTGAGGGGGATCAATTTCAAATAAAGCTTAATTCAGATGCTGCTTCAAGTATTACACTTGCAACAGGGCGCGCAGAAGATTTAGCACTAGCATCGCCAATCCGTACTGCTAACGATTTAAATAATATAGGTACCGCTACTATTTCAGCGGGAGAAGTAACAAGTGTTACCTCCGGTGGATTTACTTCAACACCAAGCTTAACAAACGGTGAAATAACGCTTGTTAAAACAGGTAATGCTAACGAATATCAAATTACAGATAATAGCGGAACGAGCACTTTTACTATTACGCCTCCTGCAAAAGGAATGTTATCGCAAGCGGGTGCTCCATTTGATACCTACGGATTCGATTTTGATATAGAAGGTACACCAGCAACAGGCGATACCTTTACACTTGAGTTTAACGAAGGCGGCTTTGACGATAACCGTAATGGTTTAAAATTAGCTGATTTACAAAATGGTGAGTTAGTCCGTTTAAATGTAGAAACAACAGCAACGGCCGACAACCATAAAACGTTCAACCAAGCTTATTCAGGATTAGTGAGTGATATAGGTGTTATAACTGGCCAAGCAATCACAAGTGGGGCTGCATTTGATGCTCTAGCACAGCAATCTGAGGCATGGTACGAGTCGTTATCGGGTGTAAACCTTGATGAAGAGGCCGCAAATTTACTGCGTTTTCAACAATCATATTCAGCATCAGCACAAGTTTTAGCAGCAGCTCAAGAAATTTTTGACACCTTATTAAATGCGGCGAGGTAATTATGCGTTTATCAAATAATTTAATGTACCAAAACAACATAAATAAAATACTCGACAACCAACAAGGTGTTGCAAATGCTCAAGAGCGAGTAACAACAGGTGAAAAGTATTTAACCACTTCAGAAGCGCCAGCTGCTATTTCGCAAGCTATGCTGTATTCAAATAAAATACAAACGAATGAGCAATACACTAAAAATATCGATCAGCTAAATGGCCGCCTAGAAACAGAAGAAAGCGTATTACAAAGTATAAATAGTAATATTCAACAAGCGCAAGAGCTCACTATTCAGGCTGGTAATGGTGTTTATACTAAGGACGATTTAAAGACGTTTGCATCAGAACTTAGTGGCATTCAACAAACGTTAGCTAACTTAATGAACACCCGATCAGAAGACGGTAAATTTATATTTTCAGGATACCAAGACAGCACGCAGCCTTATCAGTTTGATTCTGCAGCGGGTATGTACACCTATAATGGCGACCAAGGCCAGCACCAAATAACTATAGCTGAAGGGGTATCAATTAAAGCGAGTGATAACGGCTTTGATACGTTTGAAAAAACTAACGCGCGATTAAATGTAGAATCTAACACGGCAAGTGTTTCAGGCTCTATTACAGCGGCAAGTGTATATGTTGACGGCCAAGCTGAGTTTGATAAGTTTCATCAAGCAAATTACAACGCAGACCCAACAGCTCTAGCAACTGCAAATACATATAGTGTATTAGTAAGCCCAGGTGCTACAGCAACAGATCCACAAACCTACGAAATATACCGAGACGGCGCAGCATTAACCCCCGCAGTAACAGGTGAAGTTACTGATGAGCCTATCGATTTTGCAGGTATGAAAATTGAATTTGAAGGCACTGCACCAGGCCAACTCGATTTTAGCCTTGAAAAACCAGGCAAAGAAAACGTACTCAATACACTACAAGCACTTATTACCGGCCTTAACGATGGCACACTTGAAGGTGATGACTTTCAGCAAGTACTTGCTGATGGCTTAGTGCAATTACAAAACGCCAGTGAGCAAGTCGTGTTTACCCAAGCAAGTTTAGGTGGGCGTATGAATGCACTTGAAAGAGTAAGTGATTCAAACTTAGCACTCGATATTCAAAATAAAAGTAATCGCTCTAACTTAGTTGAAGTTGATATGGCAGAAGCTATTAGCGAACTAACCAAACAAGAAACGGCACTGCAAGCATCGCAAGCTACTTTTGGCCGTTTAACTAACCTTTCATTATTCGATTACTTATAAGCAGAAATACCTTGCCGCTTTACCTACTTTAAAGCGGCAATACTTTGCGGCAAAAATTGGCTACAAAACCGCGGCAAAAAAATGTCACTCCCTTCTAAAACACTTCACTATTTATTTACAATTTAATAAGCGTCATATTTATCAATAAAAACAGCATCTTAAAAATAAATTAAAGTTGGCACAGTAAATGCTTTTCTTATTGTAAGAAATTATCGAACAGTGGTTCCTGTTAAATCGTGTTGAACCACACTCTGTTTAAACCTAGGAGATGGTAAAATGGCATTAACAGTAAATACTAATGTGTCGTCACTAAACGCACAACGTAACTTAACTAAATCTGGCGAAGGCTTAGCAACTTCGATGGAGCGTTTGTCATCAGGTATGCGTATTAATAGCGCAAAAGATGATGCCGCCGGCCTACAAATTTCAAACCGGTTGACTACTCAGATTAACGGTCTAGCGGTTGCGCAGCGTAATGCTAACGATGGTATTTCAATGGCACAAACTGCTGAAGGTGCTATGAATGAATCTACTAATATTCTCCAACGTATGCGAGAGTTAGCTCTTCAATCAGCGAATGGTTCAAACTCCGCTTCTGATCGAGAGGCATTACAAAAAGAGGTTTCGGCATTACAGACCGAATTAACTCGAATATCAGATACTACCTCTTTTGGTGGGCAACAGCTGCTTAATGGTGACTTTGGCACTAAGCAGTTTCAAGTAGGGGCTAATGCAAATGAAACTATTTCTTTGTCATTAAATAGTGTTGCGGCAAGTGATATTGGTATTCAGTCATTTGATTTAGCTGGGACTGCTGCTGGCTTAGGTGAAGCTGGAGTTGCGGCAGCTGATGCAAGCTCAGTAACGGCTAATGGTGTTACAGCCGGTGGTCTAACTTTAGTTGGTAAGGATGGTGCAAACACACCTGTTACAAATGCAGCCGGTGCAAGTGCAAATACTATTGCCGATTCTATAAATGCTAATCAAGAATCTACTGGTATTACCGCAGATGCGAGAACTCAAGTTGAACTTTCAGGGTTGAGCAATGCAGGAGCCTTATCGTTTAAAATAAATGGTAATGTTATTTCAGCAAACCCAACATCAACAACAGATATGACTGCTATAGCTAATGCAGTAAACGCTCGAGCCGGTGAAACAGGTGTTTCTGCAGCCGTTGCTGAGACAGGGAATTTAATTCTAACGGATGAATCTGGTGAGAATATAAAGATTGAAGACTTTTTAGATTCCACAGGAACAGGAACTATTGTAGCTAAAGGTGTCGAATATGATGGAACAATTGGTGCAACAGCAATAACTTTAACTGGTGGTGGTAATGACTCTACTTCAGTTGCCGGTACCATTAGACTATCCTCTACTCAGGCTTTTTCTGTTACTGCTGGGGATGTAACATTAGGTGCAGATACCGCCGCTAATGTATCTGAATTAGATACTGTTGGATCTATAGATATTCAAACCCAATCAGGTTCACAAAATGCGCTATCTATAATTGATGGTGCAATTGCTCAGATTGATAGTCAAAGAGCTGATTTGGGTGCTGTGCAAAATCGTTTTGGCCATACAATTAGTAACCTAGCAAATATATCTGAAAATGTTTCTGCATCACGAAGTCGTATTCAAGATACAGACTTTGCGACAGAGACAGCGCATATGACTAAAAACCAAATATTGCAACAAGCAGGGACTTCAATTCTTTCTCAAGCTAATCAAATACCTCAGGCGGCTATTAGCCTTCTTGGCGGTTAAGTTTAATCTTGTTTTTTAAATATTTAAAAAAGGCTAATATCATAGCCTTTTTTTATGGGGATAAATTATGGGAATTAAGGAAAAAATTAGCAGAGCTAGTGAGCTATACAAACAAAGGGAATTTGACCTACTATCCGTATTATTAGAGCAGATATTAAAAAAAAATTCGAATCTTTTTGACGCGCTTCATTTAAAAGCTCTCATGCAGCATCAGCTCGGCGAGTTAGATGAGTCTATAAATATTTTTAATCGGTTAATAAAAAAAACTCCCTACAGAGCTTCGCTTTTTAATAACCTAGGTAATGTTTTTGTTGATAAAAAAGAATTCAAATCAGCAGAAAATAGCTACCATAAAGCACTGCAGATTAAAAAAAATTACTGTGAAGCTTTAATTAACCTAGCAAATACTCAAAAAAGGTTGAGTAAACACATTGATGCCGAGAAAAACTTCCAAAAAGCTATTCAAAGTAATCCAATTGAAGCTAAGTATTTACTAGACTTTAGTATTTTCCTTACAGAGCAAGGACGTTTCCATGACGCACTTAACCTGCAATTAAAAATTTTAGAAATGGATTCAAAGCAATCAGAAGTTTACTTTCAGATATTCAGTAACTTTATGTTTCTACATCAATATGAAGATGCTCTTGAGTTTGCTGATATTGGCTTAATGAGCCACCGGCTTGATGACTTTCAATTATGTGAGTTATTAATAGGTAAAGCTATTTTATTTTGGCTTTTCGATAATGATATTGAAGGAATGCAGGCTATATTGTTAAGTGAAAAAATACATACTATTGAGTCTAAAAATTTAAACTTAAAAAATCATCGTATTTTCCACCACTACCTCAAGCAACTATTTATATATCGTCAATCGAATCAGTTTAGCTATACAGCAGAAATACAACCCAGCATTTACTTTATATCTGAAAGTAATGGTTTTGCACCTAATGGAATGACAGTAAAATATCAAAATAAGAAAAATACAGTAAAGTCTCTTTTTATTACTGGTACAAAAATATTTCACCTGATAGGTGATTACAACCAGTACAAATCCAGCCTAAAAGTTGTTTTTAGCGGTCTGCCTAAAAGTAGTACTATTATTCTAGGTTTTGGTGAAATTGATTGCAGGGTTAACGAAGGCATATTTAATTACAGTTTAAAGCATGGTAAAGATCCTTTGTTAGTGGTTGATTTCATGCTAGAAAAATATTTTAATATGCTAAAAGAAGAAAATAAAAATAGGCATACTTTTATTATATATGGTGTTCCTTCCCCGCACCCCCAAGCTATATTGAGTCTTGATGTTAACAAAAAAAATGAATTTAAGCTTTTAATTGCCTACTTTAACTCTAAACTTAAAAAACTTTGTAAAACTAATTCCATGCCTTTTTTAGATGTGTACAAATTAACTGACGACAATGGCGTAAGTAATCTTAAGTATCATATAGATGTTCATCATGTTAAACCGAATACTGTTTCTGAACTTTTCGAATTACAAAAATAAATAAAAATACAAAAAAGATTAAAGTTATTTTTTTTGCTGCCGTTAACCTAATCAGTAAGGAGCTTGAACATATAATTGTGATAGCTCTTGGTTAAACTTAAACAGCAACATTACGAAAGTAATCAGGAGTTTTATTATGATTTCAGTAAATACAAACGTATCTTCACTAAACGCTCAACGTAACCTTTCAGCTTCAGGTTCTGACCTTGCAACGTCAATGGAGCGTTTATCATCGGGTATGCGTATAAATAGCGCAAAAGATGATGCGGCAGGTCTGCAAATTTCAAACCGTTTAACTTCACAGGTAAATGGTTTAGCGGTTGCACAACGTAACGCTAACGACGGTATCTCAATGGCGCAAACGGCTGAAGGTGCAATGAATGAGTCTACCAACATACTACAACGTATGCGTGAACTTGCATTACAATCATCTAATGGTTCAAACTCAGCTACTGACCGTGAAGCATTACAAAAAGAAGTTTCAGCGTTACAAACAGAACTAACACGCATTTCAGATACGACTTCGTTTGGTGGGCAGCAATTGCTAGATGGTAGCTTTGGTACAAAACAATTCCAAGTTGGTGCTAATGCTAACGAAACAATTTCTGTATCTTTAAAGAATATTAGTGCGAGTAACATTGGTGTACAGTCATTCGATTTGGCTGGTACCGCTGCCGGCTTAGGTGAAGCAGGTACTGCTGGTGCAACTGCAGCAACAAACGGTAATGGTGTTACTAATGGTGGTCTTACGTTAGTAGGTAAAGATGGTGCTAATACTCCTATTACAAATGCTGCGGGAGCTAGCGCTTCTACCATTGCCGATTCTATAAATGCTAATCAAGCAGATACCGGTATAACAGCTGATGCTCGTACGCAAGTTGAACTTTCTGCGTTAAGTAACTCAGGAGCGTTATCTTTCAGCTTAAACGGAAGCGTTATTTCTGCTAATCCAACATCAACAACAGATATGGCTGCAATTGCCGATGCTGTTAACGAAAGAGCTGGCGAAACAGGGGTTTCGGCTCAGGTTGCAGAAACTGGTAACCTAATATTAACTGATGAGTCTGGTGATGATATTAATATTGAGGATTTCGTTGATTCTACAGGAGCAGGCACAATAGTAGCTAAAGGTGTAGAATATGATGGAACAGTTGGTGCAACAGCAATAACCTTAACTGCTGGCGGTACTGCGGACTCTACATCAGTTGCTGGGAGTATTCGATTATCATCTACTCAAGCGTTTTCTGTAACATCAGGTGATGTAACTTTAGGTGCAGATACTGCAGCGAATGTTTCTGCATTGGATACTATTGGTGATGTTGATTTATCTACAGCTTCAGGCTCTCAAAATGCGTTGGCTGTTATTGATGGTGCGATTGCTCAAATCGATAGTCAGCGAGCAGATTTAGGTGCGGTACAAAATCGATTGGATTTTACTATCAGTAACCTCTCTAATATCTCAGAAAACGTATCTGCATCACGCAGTCGTATTCAAGATACTGACTTTGCAACTGAAACTGCAGAGATGACGAAAAACCAAATCTTGCAACAAGCGGGTACATCAATCTTGTCGCAAGCGAATCAGTTGCCACAAACAGCACTTAGCTTATTAGGTTAATAAGTCAAAAGTAATAGCTTAATGGTTAGCTAACTAATACATAAAGTCAGTATTAGTATTCTAAAAAAGGAGGTGGCTTTAGCCACCTCCTTTTGTGGTTTAAGAATATAAACTAAGCTATTGTTGGTTTAATTAAGTACACATAGGAATCTGTTATGAATACAATTACTTCAAACGCAGAAATTACAACATTACCGACTCCCATTGCTGGTGATGATAAGCAAATAGGACAAGCTGCTCACTCTTTAACTGAGCGAGCAATTGATGATGTAAAGCAGACGGATGCACAAAATCAACAAAAATTACAGCAAAATCAATACAACAATAATAATCAAGATGAAAAAGCTCAGCCGTTAGAACGCGAACAGCTAGAACAAATGGCGCAACAATTGCAGGATTTTATGGGTGAAATGAACCGCAGCTTACAATTTAAAGTTGATGAAGATTCAGGCCGCGATGTGATTAAAGTGCTCGATAAAAACAGTGGCGAAGTTATTAAGCAATACCCTTCTGAGGAAGTATTAAGTTTAGTGTCTAAACTGTCTGAATCTGCAGGAATTTTAATTGACCAAACAGTTTAGTTGGTAGTTGTAATTACCAATATTAAGTTAATATATTTTTAAGTATTCAAAGAGGTGAAGTATGGCTATTTCGTTTACTGGTTTAGGTTCAGGGCTAGCGGTATCAGATATTGTTGATGCACTTGTTAATGCTGAACAAGCACCGGCTGAGTCTCGCTTAAATACTACAGAAGGTAAATTAACGACAGATATTTCAGCCGTTGGTGCACTTAAGTCAGCGCTTGAAAAAGTGCAAACCTCAATGGAAGCATTGGGTGATAGCGACAAATACCAACAACGTAGTACATCAGGTACTGATGACTTTATATCTATAAGTGCAGACGAAGATGCTCAACCAGGTGGTTATGATGTAAAAGTTAACAACTTAGCCACGGAGCATAAAATATTGTCGCAAGCATTCGGTGCTGATACGGCGGTAGGTGAGGGAACAATGACCCTAACCTCTGGTGATAATAGCTTTGAAATTGAAGTCTCAGATACTGCGACACTTAGTGAAATTCGTGATGCGATAAACGATAGCAACGATAACGACAGTATTAATGCGACTATCATTACTGATGATAGTGGCCAGCATTTGGTTATGTCCGCTAAAAATAGCGGTGCAGAAAATGAAATTAAAATAGAGATTGCTGATACCGATGGTAATAACACTGATGTAAATGGTCTTTCCCGTTTGGCATTTGACACTGCTGGTGTGCAAAATGCGAGTGAAGTAATTGCAGCAATTGATGCATCAATTACCATTGATGGCTCGCTAACTGTAAGTAGTTCATCTAATGAATTTGCCGGAGTGATTGACGGTATAACAATAACAGCTAAAAAACCGCACGATATCGATGACGACATAAGCGACATATCAATTACCGAAAATAATAATAATATTAGAGCAGGCTTAAATAGCTTTATTGAAAGTTATAATGAGCTGTTAGAGCTGAGCAATAACCTAGGTGCCTCAAGTGAAGCGGGTGCAGGAGTCATGGCTGGAGATTCACTACTTCGAGGCGTTATGTCAAAGCTTCGTAGTGAAATAACTGAATCAGTTGATTTAGGTGATGGTAATTCGTTATCACTTTCGCAATTAGGTGTCGAAACAGATCGCTACGGTGTTTTAACGCTAAATACAGAAACACTCGATGAGCAAATAGATGCAGATGTAAATTTAGTGCAGCAGTTTTTTGTAGGTGATGACGATGATGGTTTTGCGCAGTCTTTTGATGAGCTAATGAGCTTTTATACAGATTCTGACGGCATTATCCAAAACCGAATTGATAGTAAAACAAATCAGCTAGACGATTTAGATGATCAGCGCTTGGACCTTGCCAGTAAAATGGAGTCGCTATCGTCTCGCTTATATGCTCAATATAATGCGATGGATTTATTAGTGGCGAGCCTTAATAACACCAGCAGTTATGTTCAAGCTCAATTAGAGAATATGCCAGGCGTAGTACGAGATAACTCTTAGTAGATAAGTATGATATTAAATTAATAACTAAATTAAGAAAACACAAAAAAACCGTTATTTAAAACGGTTTTTTGTGTTTTCTATTTGAGTAGATTTTAGCGACTTTCTTTATAAGCCTTTATAGCCTTGCCTGACTTTTTATGTTTAATAATAGCTTTTGATGATTCGTTTTTTGCACTATTCGCTTTTACTAAAATAGTATTTATACGAAGCTGAACTAATTCTAATTGCTCTGCGCTTGGGCCGTCGCTGCTCTCGCACCATTGCTTTAGTTCAACATTTAAAGTGTCTAAAAGAGGCTGAGCTTCGTCTGCATTATCATCATTTACTAACACTTCAATTTTACTAAGCAAGTTTTGTATGAGCTCAGAGTAGTTAGTTAATGGCTCTGAAAATGTTGGCGAGTCCATAATTGAAATTAAACCGCAGGGCTTCGTTGATCTAGCGGAATATTATCCCAGCCTTCTTTAATTTCTTTAACAATACTTGATACTTCCACAATTGCTTCAATATCGTTGTTTATGTTCGCTTGCGTTAAACGGCGCTGGCAGTAATCGTAAAGTGCCAATAAATTGTTAGAAATACTAGGGTCTTGTTCTACTTCTAAATTAAGTGCGTCTTGCAGTGCACCAAATAATAAAACACAGGCTGAAATGTTTTCACCTTTTTTTTGTATTTCTTTGCGCTCAATAAACCCTTTTGTTGCTGCTAAGCGACCGATAATATTACTGAATATAAGGTTTATTTGTTCGTAAGGAGCCATTTCGGCAATACTACTGGCACGAACTTGACTGTATTTTTTTACTGAGACATGAGCCATGGGAAAATCCTAAAATTTAAAACGATAAAATTATGTGAAAGCTAATACAAAAAATTAATTAAGCTTTTATACTTTTATAAGAACAAAGCAATATTAATGCCAAGCATTTTCACTTATTTATGTATCGGCATTTGTAACTTCAACTTAAATTTATAATTGAGTTTATTTACTAACAATAGCATTTTTATTGCAGAGTAAATTAATTTTTAGGGCTAAGTTATAGTTAGGTAATAGTTAGGTAATAGTTAAGTAATGGCTAAGTTAAAACTATAACCCATACTTAATGATTAACTATTAAGTATGATTGACTTAACTAGCCCGCCTGTTTTTTGGCGTTTATGTCAAAAAACTGCCGCTATCACTTGCATCCATGCTGAACTGGCTTACAATTTAACTAATTATACAAATTAGTGAAAGTACGGCTCGCTAAATATGATCTTGATTTTAGATAATAATAACAACCGCGCAATAGGATTAAATGCTTCACTTGGCTTTATTGGTGAGGCTGCTCAACTATTAAGCGAAGACTGCTTTGAACAAGAATGCAAAAAATATCAGCAGCAAGAATGCATGATTATTTTAGGAGCGTTGCAATCACTTGACCACGAAAGCTTAATTAAACGCTATCCAACATTACCGTTTTTATTAATTGGCGAAACGCTAAAACCACTATTAAGTATCGCTAATGTGGTGGGGCTTATTTGCGAGCCATTTAATCACGAAGTGACAACTCAGTTACTTCACGATTGCCAACAGTATCAGCGCATGCTGCCTAATGAGCATAAGCATAGTAAACCACATAAAATTTTTGATGGACTTGTTGGTGAAACAGAGGCCGTAAAAGATGTTCGCTTTTTAATTGAACAAGTGGCAAAAACCGACGCTAATGTTTTAATTTTAGGCGAATCAGGCACAGGTAAAGAAGTGGTTGCCCGTAATGTACACTTGCTTTCAAAGCGTATTAATGGACCGTTTGTACCTGTTAACTGTGGTGCTATTCCGGCTGAGCTGCTCGAAAGTGAACTATTTGGCCACGAAAAAGGCGCGTTTACTGGTGCTATATCGGCTCGTAAAGGGCGGTTTGAACTAGCTCAAGGTGGAACGCTATTTTTAGATGAAATAGGCGATATGCCACTGCAAATGCAAGTTAAGTTGCTGCGAGTATTGCAAGAACGCAGCTACGAACGTGTTGGTGGTACAAAGGCAATCCAAGCTGATGTACGCGTTATTGCGGCCACGCATCGTAATCTTGAAACAATGATTGAAGAGGGTAGTTTTAGGGAAGATTTATATTACCGTTTAAATGTATTCCCTATCGAAAACCCATCGCTGAGTGAACGAGCTGATGATATTCCGCTGCTTTTAAAAGAGTTAATGCGCCGTGTTAACGACCAGACTGGTTCTACCGCTAAGTTTACAGAGCGCGCAGTTGAGAGCTTAAAAGAACATGCTTGGCCTGGTAATATTCGTGAGCTTGCTAATTTGGTGGAGCGTATGGTTATTATGTTCCCTGACAAAGTGGTCGATATTCCTGATTTACCTAACAAATATCGTTACATTGAAGTTGAAGCCTACGAGCCAGAATACCCTGAAGAGTTAATGGAAAAAGACGCCTTTAACGACATATTTAGTACAGGCTTTAGTGATTACGAAAGTGAGCCTGACGCTGAGTTTAGCCAAACGGGTAGTGGGCTATTACCTGATGATGGTATTGAACTTAAAGATTATTTAGCCGAACTTGAAATAAGCTTAATTACCCAAGCGTTAGAGCGCTATGATTACGTTGTAGCTCGCGCTGCAGAGATATTAGGGGTTCGCAGAACAACACTCGTTGAGAAAATGAAAAAGTATAATCTTTCACGAGATTAGAAGTACGAAAATGGTGAAATGCTTTTCGTTATTTATTATTCATTTGTGGTCAATCACTTTAGGGGCTTTGCCCGTCACGCAAGCAAGCTTGGCGTCTACAAGATAACCCAAACTTAAACCTTGGCGGTAGACGCTGAGCTTGCTCGCGTGAAAAGCGTAGCTTTTAATCATTTAAATAAAACGTTATTTCACAAAGAGAAAAACGAAGCTAAATGAGAAACCATAGTCAACTTACGCTTTACTTCTCTAAAGCGCAGCGTCTCTTAACCTCTTTGTGAACTAATCACTTACTCACTAAAGGTCTTAATAATTTCTTCTTTTCTAAAACAATCATTACTGTGATCGTTAACCATACCGCAGGCCTGCATATGCGCATATACCGTTGTAGGGCCTAAAAACTTAAAACCCCGTTTTTTTAAATCTTTAGCAAATGCAGTTGATGCCTCTGTAATTGCTGGGTAGTCCTCAGCGTTATTTAAATTACTTATAATCGGTTTATTATCGACAAACTGCCATTGGTAGTTACTAAAACTTCCAAATTCTTTTTGTATTTCTATAAAGCACTTTGCGTTGTTAACAGTTGCCGCAATTTTTAATCGGTTGCGCACAATCCCTTCATCAAACATTAGTCTCTCAACGTCATCTTGTGTGAATTGTGCCACTTTATCTACATCAAAATTAGCAAATGCTTTTTTGTAACCGCTACGCTTTTTTAAAATTGTGTACCAGCTTAAGCCGGCTTGCGCTGATTCAAGAGTGATAAATTCAAACAGCTTTGTATCATCATAAAGAGGCACACCCCATTCTTCATCATGGTAAATAACGTAGTCGGGTTTAGTGGTGTCGAGCCACGGGCAACGGCACTTTATTTGCTCACTCATTATTATTCCTTTTTGTGTGCGTCATTTTTATGTCGCTCAAATTATTGATGTAACTTAATGATAAGTATGTAAATAAATTTTGGTATAAATCGTGCATTTAGACATGTATCTACATCAATTCGAGATTTGATTATGGCCCTTGCTAGCGTGCTAAAACCACAGTTTTTTTCTGCAAATCAGTATAACCCATGTTTACTTCAAGAGGAGTACATTGGTGAATTAAGCGATCTGCGCAAGCAAGCAAGTTGGCTTTCGCATTTGGTTGATACCATGCCTGCAGGCGTGGTTGTACTTGATGGCAAAGGGTTGATTGCAAAAGCGAATCAAATAGCGATTGATATGCTTGGCGAGCCACTTGAAGGCGAACGCTGGTTTAATGTTATTCAGCGCTCTTTTAGGCCACATCAAGATGATGGCCATGAAGTGTCTTTAAAAGATGGGCGTTTAATAAAGCTTGATATTACTGCTTTAGCACCAGAGCCTGGGCAACTTATTTTAATGACGGATTTAACCGAAACTCGCCGCTTACAAAAACGTGTTGCACATATGCAGCGATTAAGCGCGCTGGGTAAAATGGTTGCATCATTAGCGCATCAAGTACGTACGCCGCTTTCAGCCGCTATGCTTTACGCAGCTAATTTAGGGTCTAAGCGCTTACCCGAAGCATCTCGCGATAACTTTCAAACAAAGTTAATGTCGCGTTTAAAAGATTTAGAAACTCAAGTAAACGACATGCTGTTATTTGCTAAAAGTGGCGATCAGCAAGTTGTTGAGCAAGTTTCAATGCAGCAGCTTTTAACCGAAGTTAAAGCAGGTGCTGATGCGATGGTCGCACTTAATGAAAGTGAACTGGATGTAAGCTTACCTGAACCCGATATACAAATAGTTGGTAATAAAACGGCATTGGCCAGTGCTATTCAAAATCTAGTGCACAATAGTATTCAAGTTATTGGCGGCGGCGCAAAAGTAAAAATTAGCGCACAAAGAGATTTAAAAGATTTAGATATGGTTCGTATTAGTGTGAGCGACAATGGCCCAGGTGTTGATTTAAGCCAAAGCGATAAAATTTTTGAACCATTTTTTACTACAAAAAGTCAGGGCACAGGTTTAGGGCTTGCTGTAGTGAGTTCGGTGGCTAGTGCGCACCAAGGCCGTGTTGATGTGACTAATAATACGCATGGTGGTGCCTGCTTTAGCTTGTTACTGCCTATTAAGGCAACATCTAAATTAGAGGGGTCATTATGAGTAACACTATTTTAGTTGTCGAAGATGACGCAGGGCTTCGTGAAGCCTTAATAGATACCCTTGAAATGTCGGGTATTGAATGTGTTGCAGCGAGCAGTGCTGAGCAAGCAATGTTACTGCTTAAAAAAGATCAATTTTCGCTTGTTGTAAGCGACGTGCAAATGGGCGCAATGAGTGGACTTGATTTACTACGCAGTATTAAATTAAACCACCCTGATTTACCTGTATTGATGATGACGGCGTATGCCACAATTGACGATGCGGTAGAGGCCATGCGCCTAGGTGCAATTGACTACATGGCAAAACCATTTGCACCTGAAGTGCTGTTAAATATGGTGAGCCGTTATTTGCCTGAAAAAGCAAAAGAAACCGACGGCCCCGTTGTTGCTGATCCAACTAGTATTCAATTATTGGAGCTTGCAAGTAAAGTAGCACGCTCTGATGCAAGTGTAATGGTACTTGGCCCAAGTGGTTCGGGTAAGGAAGTACTTGCGCGTTATATTCATGATAAGTCGAGCCGATGTAATGAGCCATTTGTAGCGATTAACTGCGCGGCTATTCCTGAAAATATGCTCGAAGCCACGTTATTTGGTTACGAAAAAGGGGCTTTTACGGGGGCGATTCAAGCATGTCCGGGTAAGTTTGAGCAAGCACAAGGCGGTACTATTTTACTTGATGAAATTACTGAAATGGACTTAGGACTACAAGCTAAACTTTTACGCGTACTGCAAGAACGTGAAGTAGAGCGTTTAGGGGGGCGTAAAACAATTCAGCTCGATGTACGTATTTTGGCAACCAGTAATCGTGATTTAAAAGAAGCCGTGTCTGAAAATCAGTTTAGAGAAGATTTATATTACAGGCTTAATGTTTTTCCACTAATGTGGCGACCATTGTGCCAACGCCCTGGCGATATTATTGTATTGGCTAAGCATTTAATTGAGCGCCATATAAGTAAAAGCAAGGAGCCTATGGCGTATTTAGATAAAGCTGCCGAGCAAAAGTTACTGGCTCACGCGTGGCCTGGTAATGTGCGCGAACTTGATAACGTTATACAGCGTGCACTTATACTGCGAAGTGGCGATACAATAAACGAGCATGCTATTTTTATCGAAAACTTAGTATCTAATAACTTTGTTATGGAGCCTTCATTGGCACCGGCGCAAACCGTATCGCCAACAGAATTAGCTCATGCAGATAAAGGTGTTGATAAAAGCACGTTAAGCTCTGCATATTATGATGAAAAATTGCATGCTGAGGATGAGCCTAATCAAGGTTTGCTAGCGGCAGATACCGGTAGCTATAAAGATGAGCTTAAAGACAAAGAGCATCGTATTATTTTAGAAACCCTTGCGCGTTGCCAAGGCAAGCGTAAAGACGTTGCCGAAACGTTGGGCATAAGCCCACGAACTTTACGTTATAAACTAGCGCAAATGCGCGATTTAGGTATTTCACTTCCTGCATAACCTCCTATAAACCCTAAGTTTGCGCTGCGAGCTTAGGGTTGTCAAAACTCTGACTCACACAAATTAAAGTTAACTTATTGTATTTTAATGATTAATTATTTGGCATGCTTTGTGCTTTATTACTTGTAAGAGTTCACTGCGTGTCAGAGATAAATTATGAAAATTCAAAACAGTGCTGTATTTCAAGAAATGCAATCAATGGCTTTAGAAGCCGGTCGTAATAATCAAACTAATAAACTGCCAACTCAGGTGCAGTCTACTTCTACAGCACAATTTGGCGACATGCTAAGTGATGCAATAAATTCAGTGCACGGGTTACAACAAGATGCCGCGCAAAAAGTAACAGCAGTTGAGATGGGGGATCGAAGTGTATCTCTTGCTGAGGCGATGATTGCTTCTCAAAAATCGTCAGTTGCTTTTGAGGCTACAGTACAGGTTCGTAATAAACTTGTTGAAGCTTATAAAGAAATCATGAACATGCCTGTTTAATTAGGTAGTGGAGAATTATTGTGGCGCAATCTAACCAATCTACAGACCTAGCACTTGCTGGTGGCGGTATTGACCAAAGTGGTGGTGATGATCAACAAGAACAAAAGTCAGGCTACTTAAGTGCTTTAAATGGTGTTGATGTATTGCGCCAAGTAACATTGGTTATAGCATTGGCTATTTGTTTAGCTATCGCGATTTTTATTATTATTTGGGCTCGTCAGCCAGATATGCGCCCGTTAGGCAAAATGCAAACAGAAGAGCTTATTCAAACATTAGACTTTTTAGATGCGCAAAAAATTGAATACCAACTAGATGGCAATGTTGTATCGGTTGATGAAAGCGAATACCAAAACATTAAATTGCTAATGACCCGCGAAGGGTTAGAGCAAGGCCCTGCATCTGGCTCTGACATAATTATGCAAGATATGGGCTTTGGTGTAAGCCAACGCTTGGAGCGTGAACGCTTAAAACATGGTCGTGAACAGCAATTAGCACGCACCATTGAAGAGCTAAATAACATTACTCGCGCCAAAGTATTGTTAGCCATCCCTAAAGAAAACGTATTTGCCCGCAGAGAGAAAAAACCATCCGCTACTGTTGTATTAACACTTAAACGTGGCCGCTCACTTGACCGTGAAGAAGTAGACTCTGTTGTTGATATGATTGCTTCAGCAGTACAAGGCTTAGAGCCTGCACGTGTTACGGTTACTGACCAAAATGGTCGATTATTAAATTCAGGTTCGCAAAGCTCATTAGCAGCACGCTCTCGTAAAGAATACGATTTAGAACGTAAGCGCGAACAAGAGTATCTTGAAAAAATAGACAGTATTTTAATACCGGTTGTTGGGCTTGCAAACTATACAGCTCAAGTTGATTTGAGCATGGACTTTAGCTCAGTTGAGGAAACTCAAAAGCGTTATAACCCAGACCTACCAGCGGTTAGAAGCGAAACCACATTTGAAGAAAATAACATTGGTGGTTTAGCTGTTGGTATTCCTGGTGCGCTTACAAATCAACCACCGCTAAACTCAAACATCCCTGAAGTTGCAGGACAAGGCGGCGCAGGCACAGCTACGTCACCAACACGTAGCCACAAAGAAGCAACACGTAATTATGAACTCGATACAACTATTTCTCACAAGCGCCAGCAAAGTGGTGTAATACGCAGAATAAGTGTGTCAGTTGCTGTTGACTATGTCCCTAAAGTGGGAGAAAACGGCGAAACAACTATGGCCCCGCGCTCGGTAGAGGCATTGTCAAATATTCGTCGCTTATTACAAGGTGGTGTAGGTTTTGATATGCAACGTGGTGATGCACTTGAAGTAGTAACAGTGCCGTTTGTACGTGAAGCAACAAATTTAGCAATAGAAGTGCCACTGTGGGAACAAGACTGGTTTATGAAAATAGCCCGCCTTGTACTAGGAGCCTTAGTTATCATTGTATTGATAATGGCAGTAGTAAAACCAATGCTTAAGCGCTTAATTTACCCAGACGATACACTAGAAGAATACGACGAAGATGCATTAAGTTCAGGCGTAGATATTGGCGACAATACACTTGATATGCTAAATAAAGACTTTGATTCTGCTTCGGTTGGTTTCTCAAGTGATGGTACACTGCAGTTACCGGATTTACATGGCGACGAAGATTTACTCAAAGCAATTCGTGCCCTTGTAGCTAACGAACCAGAACTATCATCACAAGTAGTGAAAGCGTGGTTAACAGAAGATGACTGATCAAGAACAAAAACAACTCCCGCCAGCCTTTGATGTTGATAAGCTAGATGGGGTAGATAAAGCTGCTATATTACTTTTGAGTTTATCAGAAGAAGATGCCGCGCAAATCCTTAAACACTTAGAACCTAAACAGGTACAAAAAGTGGGTATGGCGATGGCTGGGCTACAGGATTTATCGCAAGCTAAAATTAGCGCTGTACACAACTTGTTTATAGAACAAATTCAAAGCTTTAGTACCATTGGTTTTCAGTCAGAAGACTTTATTAAAAAAGCGCTTACAGCAGCACTTGGTGAAGACAAAGCCGCTAGCCTTATTGACCAAATTGTTATGGGCTCAGGTGCTAAAGGCTTGGATTCATTAAAATGGATGGACTCTAAGCAGGTAGCAAATATTATTCGTAATGAGCATCCGCAAATTCAAACCATTGTATTATCGTATTTAGAGCCAGAACAGTCAGCTGAGATTATTGCTCAGTTCCCTGAAAAAGTGCGTTTAGATTTAACAATGCGTATTGCAAACCTTGAAGAAGTTCAGCCAGCAGCACTGCAAGAGCTAAACGAAATTATGGAAAAACAATTTGCCGGCCAAGCAGGTGCACAAGCCGCTAAAATGGGTGGCTTAAAAGCAGCTGCAGATATAATGAACTACCTAGATACCAATGTAGAAGGGCAGTTAATGGACTCTATTCGTGAGCATGACGAAGAGATGTCGCAGCAAATTCAAGACTTAATGTTTGTGTTTGAAAACTTAATGGATGTTGAAGACCGTGGTATTCAAGCAATCCTTCGAGAAGTACAACAAGACGTATTAATGAAAGCAATTAAAGGCACCGACGATGCCCTTAAAGATAAAATACTGGGCAATATGTCTAAGCGTGCAGCCGAAATGCTTGCTGATGATTTAGAAGCTATGGCACCTGTTCGTATAAGTGAAGTAGAAGCGGCGCAAAAAGAGATTTTATCAACAGCGCGTCGTTTATCTGACTCAGGTGAAATTCAGCTGGGCGGCGGCGGTGGCGAGGAGTTCTTGTAAGCCATGAGCAAACTCAAAGGGCGCACACTTCGGGCTGATGAAGCAGATGAATTATTAAAAAACTGGGCTATTCCAGATGTAGCACCAGATGAGAGCAGCTTTGGCAATCGCTCTACGGCTTACGGCACACCGCTTAGTGATCTGTATAAAAAAGAATTAGCTGAAGAAATGCCAATTGATGAGCCACAAGAACCAGAATTGCCTGCGCTTACTATGGTTGAGCTTGAACGCATTAGGCAAGACGCCTACGAAGAAGGCCTCAAGCAAGGTCATGAGCAAGGCTACATAGACGGTTTTGAAAAAGGCGTTGGCGAAGGCAAAGAGGCAGGCTACAAAGAAGGCTTAGAGCAAGGTAAAACAAAAGGCCTTGATGACGTAAAACCATTAATTGAAGAGCAGTTAACAAGTTTAAAAACTATTTTAGAGGGACTTACTGCACCGCTAGATAAAGTAGATGAACAAGCTGAAAAGCAATTAGTACAACTTGCTAGTATGTTAGCGGAAGCTGTTATTTATCAAGAAGTAAAAACATCGCCTGATGTGATTTTACATACGTTAAAGCAAAGTATAGATTCTCTTAATGCCGAGCAAGAAAAAGTACGAATTCATTTAAACCCCGAAGATTTAGAGCTCATAAAAGAGAGTTACGGTGAACAAACCATTATTGATAATAACTGGCAATTAATGGCAGAGCCCACTCTTGAGCGCGGTGGCTGTGAAGTTAAAACAGCGCAATCATCACTCGATATGACCCTTAAAACACGTGTCAAAGAAACGTTGGATAGTTTTTTGCATAATAGTGGTATCTAACTATTTTATTGGCGTGTTATGTCAACTCAACGTGCACCTTTAAGCGAACGCTTATCTCAATATCAACAACATATTAAAACCCCAGCGCCTGCTGTGGCAGGTATTTTAACGCGTGTTGTTGGCCTTACCCTTGAGGCTAGAGGTTTACGTGCTCCCGTTGGTAGCCAATGTAAAATAGAAACTATGAACGGCTTTGTAGACGCCGAAATAGTCGGTTTTAACGATCAAACTTTGTACTTAATGCCTAATGATCATATCTCTGGTGTACTTCCTGGTGCGCGTGTAATTCCTCAAGTTAATAACTTAGGTTTACCTGTAGGGATGAGTTTACTAGGGCGCGTGGTTGATGGCTTAGGGCGACCGCTAGATGGCCTTGGTAAAATTAATGCTGAGCATCATTTAAAGTTTGCACAAAATACTATAAACCCGCTTTCAAGAAGACCAATCACTAAGCCTATGGATGTAGGTGTGCGTGCTATTAACTCGGTTATTACAGTAGGGCAAGGCCAGCGCATGGGCTTGTTTGCAGGCTCTGGTGTGGGTAAATCAGTACTTCTCGGTATGATGACCCGAGGTAGCGAAGCCGATGTAATTGTTGTTGGCTTAGTGGGGGAGCGTGGTCGCGAAGTAAAAGAATTTATTGAAGAAATACTCGGTGTAGAGGGGCGCAAACGTTCAGTTGTTGTCGCAGCGCCCGCTGATTCATCACCGCTTATGCGTTTAAAAGGCTGTGAGAGCGCTGTAACTATTGCAGAGTATTTTAGAGATCAGGGTTTAAACGTATTATTGTTACTCGATTCGGTAACGCGTTATGCAATGGCGCAACGTGAAATTGCACTTGCTGTAGGCGAGCCGCCTGCGACAAAGGGTTATCCGCCTTCGGTGTTTGCTAAATTACCTGCGCTGGTGGAACGTGCTGGTAATGGCGGTGAAGGGCAAGGTTCAATTACCGCCTTTTTTACTGTGTTGAGTGAAGGCGATGATATGCAAGACCCTATTGCTGATGCAGCGCGAGCTATTTTAGATGGCCACATTGTATTATCGCGTGATTTAGCCGACAGCGGGCACTATCCCGCTATAGATATAGAAAAATCGATTTCGCGTGTTATGCCTCAAGTCGTTTCTGAACCACACATGCAACAAGCCCGTGTACTTAAGCAAGTTTATTCAATGTATCAACAAAACAAAGATATGATTACTTTAGGTGCTTATCAAAAAGGGACCGATCAAATGCTCGACCAAGCCATAAATATGATGCCAAGAGTAAATGCATTTTTACAACAAGGTATGCGAGATGTCATTAGTTACGATGATGGTCTGCAAGGTCTTGCTCAGTTACTAGGACAAGCATAATGGCTAAAAATAAACTCGATTTATTGCTCAAAATTGAAAATGATAAAGAAGAAAATTTGCGCATGAGTTACTTACAAGCCAATCAAAATTTGCAAGCAAATCAACAAAAGCTGCAAGGCTTAAATAACTTTAGACTTGAATATTCTCAACAGTTACACCTAAAAGGTAAGTCGGGTTTATCTAGTGCAGGGTTTGGTCAGTACCATGCTTTTATAGCTAAAATTGAAGAGGCAATTCGCCAACAAGCAAGTACAGTAAATACCGCTAAGCAGGTTGTTACTCAACGTAAAACGCTATGGCTTAAGCAGCAAATTAAAGCTAAAGCAGTTGCCAAATTAATCGAGAATCAAAAACTCAAAGCAAATGCATTAATGGCTAAAAACGAGCAAAAAATGTTAGATGAGTTTTCAGCTAATCAGTTTTTTCAACGTCGGAAAGCTTTGTAATTCAGGCACGTTAATTGCTTTGTTACTTAGTGGTATTCAACTTTTGGCGGTATGCGGTGGCATATTGCCGTAATGGTATTAGGTGATTTATGGCGATGAATAACATTTCGTTTTTAGTTTCTTCTGAAAAAGATTCACTGTTAGCTTTTAAAGACAATAGCTTAGCTAATGGCGAAGGAAATTTAGGCGAGGAATTTTTAAGCCAGCTAAACGAAGCGCATAACTCTATGGGGCCTTTGCTTAAGGGCAATAAAAATCCCGATGCCGAAAACTCGATTGCCATACCTAAGCATAAACAGCCAGAAGAAAATGAAAATCTGAGCGTAAAGCTAGATGAAATAACAACAGACGAAGTTACTTTTTTATCTGTTGAGATGCTTGATCAAATTAATTCAGCACAAGCAATGAGCACCTCGATTAATAAGCCGTTCGATGCAACTAAAAGTATAGAATCAGAAGACGCAGACTTAGAAACCACCTCAGTAATTTTATCTGCTAATACAAGTGATGAAGTAACGACTGAAGAAGCGAATACAGCGAGTGTAGTGCAAAATCCAATTGCCACTAATGTAGACTCTAAAACGGCTAAATTAATTGATTCAAAAAGCGATAACTTAAGCTCACTACCTTTGAACTCTTTACCATTAAATGAAGGCAAGCATCGGAAAAGTGGTGTTGCTGAAGCTATTGAAGGGCCATTAAATTCTATAAATAAAAAGCCAGATGACAGCCCTGGCTCTACAGTAGAAAAACCTGAATTTGCATTAATGAGTTCTAAAGAGCAGCTAGGACAAAATAAGTCTGCTGATAAAAATAATACAGTTTTGCCAACTCCCGCCGACAAAGCGAGCGTTACTCAGTCTCCTTTAGCCACAACTGAAGGTGATAATAATGCAGCAATAGATACGTTAATGACTAAAGATGCGAGCTTAATTAAAGCTAATAGCGTTATTGCTAGTTTAACGTCTGAGCAGCACTCACAACTTAACGCGCAAGTTAAGGTATTAGAGAACGCTGATTCAACAAATAGCGCAACTAGTAACACTTCAAATCTTAAGCAAATGCTTGCACAATTTATTACTGATAACGAAAAAGCGCAAAGCGCGGTAACAAAACACTCTTTTAGCGCAGAAATAAATTCACTTAATACAACTGAAAAACAAAGTTTATTAACGCAATTAAACGCATATATTAAAACAGAGCAGCCTAAAGGCGAGCAGTTGTCAGTGCTTAAGCAAACAGTTAATGAGTTAAAAGCTTCTATTGAAATTGGGCTTGCTGATACCGCTAAATCAGACTCAAAAACGTTTGTGGCCTCAGAGACTCCTAATACAGTATATGATCCACAAAAGTTAAGCTTAAAGGCATCTACAAACGAAGGCGCGGATATTAATAAAGCCGTAGCAACCTCAGCTAAGCGTGATGATTTATTAAAATCATTTGAAGAGTTACAAAAAGATGGGCTTAGAAAAATAACGGCAGAACAAACTCCTGGACGCGTAGCACAAGTATTTACGCAAATTACAGCCGCTTTAAATACTCAGCAAACGAGCACATTAAGCCAATACGACTCATTAAGTTACGAGCAGAGCTTACTTGATACCCAAATAATTCAAACTCAACAATTACAAAGTACATCACAAGTTAAGCAAGTAAGTATTGATCCAGGTGTAATGCAGGCAATTAATATTGTTAAAAGTGATGCAGCTAAATTACTGCAAGAGCGCGTTAGCTCAATGTTGAGCATTAATAATAAAGAAGCAGAAATTCGCCTCGATCCTCCAGAAATGGGCAGCATGCAAATACGTATTCGTAGCGATGCAGAACAAGCACATATAAACTTTGTTGTACAAAACCAGCAAGCCAAAGAAGCGCTTGAACAATCAATGCCGCGCTTACGTGAAATGTTAGCGCAACAAGGGCTAGAGCTTGGTGAAAGCACTATTTCTTATGGGCAATCAGGTGGTGAAACAGCTGAGCAAAGTGAGAGTGGAGCCCAAGGTAATTTGGCTAATAATAAGTCAGTTAATGATGAAAATGACGAGCAAGCAAATAACACTGCACAAAGTTCTCGACAACAAACTTCATCATCAATAGATTACTATGCCTAAGTACTGCTATTATAATAGTTAAAACAAGCAAGTACCTTTGCGATTAAAGGAATCATGATGGCTGAAGAAGCAAGTTTAGAAATCGAAGAAACCGGTAAAAGTAAAAAGAAACTAATAATAATCATAGTAGCTGTACTACTTATTGCAGGTGGTGCTGCGGGTTACTTTTTTATGTCAGGTTCGGATGCGCCAGTTGAAACCTTAGATGAAGAGACTGCGATGTCGACTGATGCTGCTCCTGCAGCTTCTGGTTCATCAGCAGAAGTTGGTAGTGCTTTATATGTTGCTATGCCACGCCCATTTGTATTTAACGTGCCTGGCTCAAGTCGCGATAGAATTGTACAAATTAAAGTACAATTATTAGTACGTGGCGAAGTAAATGAAGAAACAGCCAAAAAACATATTCCACTAATAGAAGGGACGCTATTAAGCGTGTTTTCTACTACAACAGCTGATGAATTAAGTACGAGCTCTGGTAAAGAAACACTTCGTTTTTCTGCACTTGAAAAGGTACAAAAAGCCTTAATGGATGTTGAAGGCAGTAAAGTAATTGAGCGGGTATTGTTTACCGGCTTTGTGATGCAATAAGGGGTTAGCGTGAGCGATTTATTATCCCAAGACGAAATTGATGCGCTATTACATGGCGTTGATGACGTTGAAGAGGAAGATATACACGAAGGTGAAGATGGCGGGGGAAGTACGCTTCAGTACGATTTTTCTTCGCAAGATCGGATCGTACGTGGTCGTATGCCGACGCTGGAAATTGTTAACGAACGCTTTGCTCGTCATATGCGAATTAGCCTATTTAATATGATGCGTCGCACCGCAGAGGTGTCTATTAACGGCGTGCAAATGATTAAGTTTGGCGAGTATATTCATACTTTATTTGTTCCAACCAGTTTAAATATGGTCCGTTTTAGGCCTTTAAAAGGCACTGGCCTGATTACCATGGAAGCACGACTTGTGTTTATTTTGGTAGATAACTTTTTTGGTGGTGACGGGCGTTATCATGCGAAAATAGAGGGCCGAGAATTTACCCCAACAGAGCGCCGGATTGTACAAATGCTCCTTAAAATAATCTTTGAAGATTATAAAGAAGCATGGGCACCGGTTATGGATGTATCGTTTGAATATCTCGATTCAGAAGTAAACCCAGCTATGGCGAATATTGTAAGTCCAACAGAGGTTGTGGTTATTAGCTCTTTTCATATTGAGCTTGATGGCGGTGGCGGCGATTTTCATATTGCACTTCCGTATTCGATGCTTGAGCCAATCCGAGAGCTTTTAGATGCGGGTGTTCAATCTGATACAGAGGATACCGACTTACGTTGGAGCAAAGCACTTCGCGATGAAATAATGGATGTTGAGGTTGATATGTCGACTCAGTTACTTGAAGTTGATTTGACCTTAAAGCAAATTATGGAATTAAAAGCAGGTGATATTATTCCGGTTGAAATGCCTGAGCATATAACCGTATTTGTTGAGGAACTCCCTACATTTAGAGCCAAGATGGGTCGCTCTCGCGATAATGTTGCGCTTCAAATTAGTGAAAAAATTAAACGACCTGATTCAGTTAAATCTGAGCTGCATGTATTTACCAAAGGCGGCAAGAAAATTGACTCAGATGCAGAATTAGCAGAACTAGAAGATGATTTACACCTCTCTGACGGTGTAGACTTAGACTGGTAATTGATTAAAAGGTTAAAAGTATGAGCGATGATCAAGACACAATGGATGAATGGGCAGCAGCATTAGCAGAAGCCGAAGGCCCAGATGATAGTGGCGAAGCACATGTTGCAGAGCTTGATGAGTTAAGTGATTCAAAACACGAAATGAGTGGTGATGAAAAACGAAAACTCGACACTATTTTAGATATTCCCGTTACTATCTCAATGGAAGTAGGGCGCTCTAAAATCAATATTCGTAACCTACTGCAACTTAATCAAGGCTCTGTTGTTGAGCTTGACCGTGTTGCGGGTGAGCCGCTAGACGTACTAGTTAATGGTACTTTAATCGCTCATGGTGAAGTAGTTGTAGTAAACGACAAATTTGGTATTCGCTTAACTGACGTGATAAGCCAAGTAGAGCGGATCAAAAAATTACGATGAGCTTATTAGTTGCTTTAACGACTACCGTTTTTTCAAAAGCAGATGTGGCAACACCCACTGGGGATATACTCTCTATGGTGCTGTCGCTTGTAATGGTGCTAGTACTGATTATTGTACTGGCATTTTTTGTTAAAAAGCTTAACCCTAATTTAGCAAATAGTGATGAGTTTAAAGTAGTTAGAAGTCTACCTTTAGGTTCTCGCGAGCGTTTAATGGTTGTTGAGATAGATAATGCTCAGCATTTACTTGGTGTAACTCCCCACAGTATTAATTATTTACACAAGTTAGAAACCCCATTAAGTGAAAAAGAACTGCCTGAACTCGCTAAACGATTTGGTAAACTTTTAAACCCGCAATCAAACCAAAATAAAAAGAATTAAACCTATGACAAAGTGGCTGCTTATTATTTTTGCCATGGTGTTTGTACCAAATGTAAGTGCAGAAGGAATTGATGCCCTTACCATTACAACAAACGCTGATGGCACACAAGATTACTCAGTAACGTTACAAGTTTTAGCAATTATGACGGCGCTGAGTTTTATACCGGCCGCCATAATTATGATGACCTCTTTTACACGAATTATTGTTGTACTCGCCATTTTGCGCCAAGCAATTGGCTTACAGCAAACACCGTCAAACCAAGTGTTATTGGGTATGTCACTTTTTTTAAGTATTTTTATAATGGCGCCTATTTATCAGCAGGTAAACGAGCGAGCTATAGAGCCTTACTTAAATGAGCAGGTTACATCAGTAGAGGCTTTAGAGCTTGCTAAAGAGCCAATGAAAGCATTTATGCTTTCACAGGTGCGTTTAAAAGATTTAGAAACGTTCGCTAAAATTGCTGGTTACGATCAGCTAAATTCGCCACAAGATACGCCATTAATAGTGTTAATACCGGCCTTTGTAACCAGCGAACTGCAAACGGCATTTATAATTGGGTTTATGTTTTTTATCCCATTTTTAATTGTTGATTTAGTGGTCGCTTCGGTATTAATGGCGATGGGTATGATGATGCTTTCCCCCATGATAGTGTCCTTACCGTTTAAAATTATGCTGTTTGTACTTGTTGATGGTTGGAGCTTAGTGATGGGGACTCTAGCTAAAAGCTTTGGTTTAGGGACTTAGTATGCAAAGCATTAACATGACCCAACAATAGGAGTACAACATGGAACCGGAAATTTTTGTTGATATTCTAAGTGACGCGCTGTTTTTAGTTATTAAATTGGTGTCTGCAATTGTAGTCCCAGGCCTAATTATTGGTTTAGTGGTTGCTGTATTTCAGGCGGCAACATCAATCAATGAACAAACGTTGAGCTTTTTACCTCGTTTATTAATTACCATTAGTGCGCTAATTGTAGGTGGGCACTGGCTTACTCAAGAACTGATGGATTTTTTTACTCGCCTAGTATTACTTATTCCTGAAATTGCAGGTTAAACGTGGAATACCCCTTTGCTGTCGTTATTCAATGGTTGAGCGATTTTTTGCTGCCCCTGGTACGCATTAGCTCAATGATTATGATTATGGCTGGTTTAGGTGCTAAAAATGTCCCTACGCGTATAAAAATGGGGTTATCAGTTGTTGTAACTTTTCTTGTCGTTCCTGTTCTGCCGCCCGCTACATTCACTAATTTATTTTCGTTTGAGATGATTTTAGTCGTTATTCAACAAATGCTGATTGGTGTTGCTATTGGTTTTGCATCTATACTTTTATTAAATACCTTTGTTTTAGCAGGGCAAATACTTGCGATGCAAACCGGTTTAGGTTTTGCTTCGGTTATTGACCCCTCTAATGGCGCAAGCGTCCCAGCGGTTGGCCAGTTTTTCCTTATTTTGGCCACCTTGTTATTTTTTGCTTTTAACGGTCATTTAATGATGATTCAAATGGTGGTGCATAGCTTTCAAGTGCTACCTATTGATGGCACATGGTGGTCTGTAGATCATTACTGGGACATAGTGACTTGGGGCGGCTGGATGTTTACTACAGCACTGGTACTCTCACTTGCACCGCTTACCGCAATGCTCGTTATTAATATGTCGTTTGGGATTATGACGCGTGCAGCGCCGCAATTAAATATTTTCTCTATTGGTTTTCCGTTTACCTTGGTAGCGGGACTTATTATTATTTGGGCGACACTAGGTAACTTTGTTACTCAGTTTGAGTTTCAATGGTTAAAAATGGTTGAGCTAATGTGTACTTTAGTTGGTTGCTCACCTTAGGAGAAAGTCATGTCTGAAGACTCAGGACAAGAAAAAACAGAAGAACCCACATCCAAAAAGCTTGAAGAATCTAAAAAGAAAGGCCAAATAGCACGCTCAAAAGAGTTAGGTACCATGTTTGTACTTATTTTTTCGGCTATATCGCTTTTGATGTATGGTCCTGAAATTGGTAAAGGTTTATACAATGTAATGGGCCGAACCCTTAGCTTAAACCGCAACGAAGCCTTTGATACCACTAAAATGTTTGCCGTGTGGGGAGAGGTTGCAGACGCGTTGATGTTTCCTATGGCTATGTTTGTGTTAATTATCGTTTTGGCTGCATTTATTGGTAATACGTTACTCGGTGGTTTTAACTTTAGCTGGGAAGCTGCTGCACCTAAAGCAAGTAAAATGTCGCCAATGAAGGGCTTTAAGCGGATGTTTGGCCCACAAGCGGCTATTGAGCTTGTAAAGTCACTTTTAAAATTTGGTTTGGTTGCAAGTTTTGCTGTGTTTTTAATTAATACTTATTTTGATGAAATACTGCATTTAAGTTTAGAAAGTGCGCCGGGTAATATTATTCATGCCTTAGAGATTTTAGGGTGGATGTTTTTAGGCCTTTCGTGCACTTTAATTGTTATTGCCGCCATTGATGCACCATTTCAAAGTTACAACCATAACAAACAACTTAAAATGACAATGCAAGAAATTAAAGATGAGTATAAAAACTCTGAAGGTGACCCACAAATAAAAGCGCGCATTAGGCAAACACAAAGGCAAATGTCGCAAAACCGCATGATGCAAGATGTTCCTGACGCTGATGTTATTGTTACGAACCCAACTCACTACTCTGTAGCATTAAAATACGACACGGAGCGCGCAGGTGCGCCTATAGTGCTTGCTAAAGGCATTGATGAAATGGCGATGCAAATTCGAAAAGTAGCAATAGGGAATGAAGTACCTATATTAGAATCCCCCATGTTGACCCGAGCGCTTTATCATACGGCTGAAGTAGGAGAGCAAATACCCGATCAGCTATTTACCGCAGTAGCGCAAGTTTTAGCGTATGTATTTCAGCTTAAGCGCTTTAATAAAGGGCGCGGTAAACGTCCAACTAAGCTCAATAAAAAGCTGCCAATCCCCGATGCCTACAAGTATTAAACCGTTAACTGAGTAACTTGGAATAGTTATTGCAAATTCTACTTAGTGTCAATTTTTTGAAATTGTAGAATTATGAGTTTTAAAGCGGTATTACAACAACTTAACAGAGACAAAAAAGACTATGCCAAAGGGGTAGGTACACCTTTGCTTGTGCTTGCTGCCTTGGGAATGGTGATTTTACCACTACCGCCATTTTTACTCGATATCCTTTTCTCGTTTAATATTGCTCTCGCGTTAGTGGTTTTACTTGTAACTGTTTACACGATGAAGCCAGTTGAATTTGGTATTTTCCCCTCTGTATTACTAATCGCTACAATTATGCGCTTAGCACTTAACGTTGCCAGTACTCGAGTTGTGTTACTTGAAGGCCATAATGGTGGTGACTCTGCCGGTAAAGTAATTGAAGCGTTTGGCTCAGTTGTTATTGGTGGTAACTACGCTGTTGGTTTGGTTGTGTTTTTAATCCTGATCATTATTAACTTTGTAGTAATTACTAAAGGTGCTGGTCGTATTTCTGAGGTATCTGCGCGTTTCACCCTTGATGCAATGCCGGGTAAACAAATGGCAATTGACGCCGATTTGAACGCAGGCTTTATCAGCGCAGAACAAGCGCGTGACCGCCGCGAGGAAGTAACTCGCGAAGCTGATTTTTACGGCTCAATGGATGGTGCGAGTAAATTTGTAAAAGGTGATGCGATTGCAGGTATTGTTATACTAATCATCAATATTGTTGGTGGTTTATTTGTCGGTATGATCCAGCACAATTTGAGTTTTGGCAATGCAATGGAAGTATATACATTACTTACCATTGGCGATGGCTTAGTTGCTCAACTCCCTTCTTTACTGCTTTCAATTGGTACCGCGATTGTTGTAACACGCCAAAATGAGTCGCTCAATATGGGGGACCAATTTAAGAAACAACTAGGCAACGAAAAGTCACTCTTTATTGCATCTGGTATTTTGATCATCATGGGCTTAGTGCCTGGTATGCCGCATATTGCTTTTTTAAGTTTAGGTGCGTTACTGGGTTACTTAGCTTACTACACACAGCAAAGTAAATTAAAAGCTGCTGCGGCAGAAGCTGAAGAGGCCGCTAATGGCGGAAGCGTTGCAACGGGTGTTGCTAATAAACAAGAACAAAAAGAACTAGGCTGGGATGACGTTCAGCAGGTTGATGTAATTGGCTTAGAAGTCGGTTATAGATTAATTCCGTTAGTGGACCAATCACAAGGTGGTGAGCTACTTAATCGTATTAAGGGGGTGCGTAAAAAGCTTTCTCAAGAGCTTGGTTTTTTAGTGCCGCCGGTACATATACGCGACAACTTAGAGCTTGACCCTAACGCTTACAGAATAAAACTAATGGGGGTTTCAACCGGTGAAAGCGAGCTTAAGCATGGCGACGAGCTAGCGATTAACCCAGGACAAGTATTTGGTCCAATTAAAGGGGTTGAAACAAAAGATCCTGCGTTTGGCCTTGATGCCGTATGGATCAAGCCTGATCAAAAAGATGAAGCACAATCACTAGGTTATACCGTTGTAGATTCAGCCACGGTAGTTGCCACTCATATTAGCCAGTTATTAACTAACAGTGCAGCGTTATTACTAGGGCATGAAGAAGTTCAAAACCTACTTGATATGCTTGCTAAAAGCCATCCTCGCTTAGTGGAAGGACTAGTACCTGATGTATTGCCATTAACTGCTATTGTAAAAGTACTACAAAATTTATTAAATGAAGGCGTGGCTATTCGCGATATGCGCTCAATTGTTCAAACCCTTGTTGAGTATGGCCCACGTAGTCAAGACCCTGATGTATTAACGGCTGCAGTGCGTATTTCACTGCGTAGATTAATTGTTCAAGATGCGGTGGGAATGTCATCAGAAATCCCTGTCATAACCTTGGCGCCTGAGTTGGAACAGATGTTGCATCAGTCATTACAAAATGCAGGCGATGAAGGTGCCGGTATTGAGCCAGGACTTGCAGAGCGACTTCAAGTGTCATTGACACAAGCGCATCAAAATCAAGAAATGGCCGGCGAACCTTCTATATTGCTAACGTCAGGAATGTTACGCACTGTGTTATCTCGTTTTGTTAAGTACACCATTCCAGGATTGAGAGTGATGTCTTATCAAGAGGTACCAGACGAAAGACAGATCAAAATTGTAAGCTCGGTAGGCCAACAATAAGATTTTAACAGGGGTTGAATCATGAAAATTAAACGTTTTTTTGCTAAAGATATGCGCACAGCACTTAAAGAAGTTAAAGATGAGTTAGGTGTTGATGCGGTTATTATGTCAAATAAAAAACTGGCTAACGGTGTAGAAATTGTAGCGGCAGTTGATTATGACAAAGCAGCCCCTAAAGTAGCAGCGCAACCACAACGCCCTGCAGAGCCGCGTACTCAGGCGCCACAACAAAGCATGCATAACTTTGTAAAACCAGAGCCACAGCGTGCCAAGCCTGAGCCTCAAGCAAAAGTTGCTGACAGCCTACAAGCATTATTAGAGCGTCAATCACCGCGTCCTCGTTCTCCTGAGCTTGCATCGATGTTTTCACAATCGGGTATTGATACTACTGTTAACTATCAAGAATCTGATATGGGGCAGCGTACTAAAAATATGTTTGCTCCTGAAGCTGCTGCGCCAGTTCGTCCACAAACTCAAGCGGATAGCTTAGGTTTTGATGATTTAGACCGCGACTTTGATGATTTAGATAGCCCAGTAACCACTCGCCAACAAGCACCTAATAATGAAAGCGAAGAAATGACAACAATGCGTGAAGAAATGAACGCAATCCGTCAATTATTAGAACACCAAGTATCAGGCTTGATGCAGCAAGATATGGCGCGTCGCGATCCAACACGCGCTTGTATGGTTGACCGTTTAGTCGGTATGGGTATCGATAAAGAAGTAGCACAGCAAATGGCATGTTTTGTACCTGATGATGTGTCTCGTAAGCAAGGTTGGAAAGCATTGTTAACTATGGTCGAAGATCAAATGCAAACAACCAATAATGAAATACTTCGCCAAGGTGGTGTATATGCGTTAGTGGGTCCAACAGGTGTGGGTAAAACAACGACTGTTGCTAAGCTTGCAGCTCTAGGCGCACAAAAATATGGTGCCGATAAAGTGGCGTTAATAACCACTGATACATACAGAATTGGTGCTTATGAACAACTTGCAACATATGGTCGTATTATTGGTTGTGGTGTTAAGCAAGTTAAAGATGCTAATGAATTAGCTGAAGTTTTATATCATTTACGAAATAAACGTCTAGTATTAATTGACACAGCAGGTATGAGCCAGCGAGATTTACGTTTAACTGAGCAATTAAACACGTTAATGCGTAACCAACGTGTAGATATTCGCAGCTACTTAGTACTTAGCGCGACAGCACAAATTAATGTATTGCAAGAAACTGTACGTCACTTTAAAAAAGTAAAGTTAAGTGGCTGTATTTTCACTAAGTTAGACGAATCATTAAGTTTGGGTGAGATTATTAGTATTGCGATTCAAAATCGCCTTCCAATAGGGTATCTTACTAATGGTCAACGAGTACCAGAGGATATTCGTGTTGCAAATGCTGAGAAACTAGTTAAAAAGGCTGAGCAATTATATTTAAAAAGAACAAAAGAACAACATTCAAGGCACCAAGCAGTGGCGCCAAGCACAGTAGGGATGTATGATTAACACAGTATTAGATCAAGCAAGCGGCCTGCGCAAAATGAGTCAAAACAATAACAACGGCGTAAAAGTTATCGCTGTAACCGGTGGTAAAGGTGGAGTAGGGAAAACAAATGTTTCTCTAAATACAGCTATTGCACTTGGGCAGCAAGGTAATCGAGTATTAGTGCTGGATGCTGACTTGGGTTTAGCAAACTGTGATGTGATGCTTGGTTTACGTGTAGAGCGTAACTTGTCACATGTCTTGTCTGGTGAATGTGAGCTTGATGAAATTTTAGTTGAAGGCCCTGCAGGAATTAAAATTGTACCCGCTACATCGGGTTCGCAAAGTATGGTTGAATTATCACCATCTGAGCATGCTGGGCTAATTCGTGCGTTTAGCGAATTGAATACCGAATTTGATATTTTAATTGTAGATACAGCTGCTGGTATTTCAGACATGGTACTGAGCTTCTCGCGTGCAGCGCAAGATGTAATGGTTGTTGTATGCGATGAGCCGACATCAATCACCGACGCTTACGCACTTATTAAAGTATTAAGTCGTGAGCACGGCGTTTATAAATTTAAAATTGTTGCCAATATGGTGCGCAGTATGCGTGAAGGCACTGAATTGTTTGCAAAGCTATCTAAAGTTACCGACCGCTTTTTAGATGTATCAATGGAGCTAGTAGCAACGGTTCCTTATGATGAAAATATGCGCAAAGCAACACGTCGTCAAAAAGTAATAGTAGAGCTCTTTCCAAATTCGCCAGCCGCTCTTGCGTTTAAAACGCTGGCAACAAAAGCAGTTAAATGGCCAATACCCAACCAACCATCTGGGCATTTAGAGTTTTTCATTGAGAAACTAGTAAACGGTTAATTATGACAACACTGGTGAATAGAGCTATGGGATATCAATCAACACAAAATTTAAATGTGATTGTTGAGAAGCATGCATCACTTGTTAAAAAAGTGGCATGTCATCTAATTGCTCGATTACCACCTAGCGTTCAACTTGATGATTTAATTCAATCAGGAATGATAGGTTTAATAGAAGCTTCGAAAAACTTTGATGCAACAAAAGGCGCAAGCTTTGAAACTTTTGCAGGTATTCGTATTCGCGGTGCTATGCTTGACGAAATGCGCCGTGGTGATTGGGCTCCTCGTTCAGTTCACCGTAAAAACAGGCAAGTTGCAGAAGCAATTACTGAGCTCGAAAGTAGTCTGAACCGCGAACCAACGGACATAGAAGTTGCTGAAAAACTTGAAATTTCGCTCAATGAGTACCATCATATTTTAAATGATGCGAATACGAGTAAAATATTAGGCATTGAAGACCTTGGTGTAGATGAGGATGTTATTACTCCTGTAGGCCAAGATTTAGCACAAGATAAACCTTTTAATAATGTTAAAAATGATAGGTTTAATGAGTCTTTGCTAAGTGCAATTAAGTCATTACCAGAGCGTGATGCAATGGTGCTTTCTTTGTACTACAACGATGAAATGAATTTAAAAGAAATAGGACATATACTCGATGTAAGTGAATCGCGTGTAAGTCAGATACATGGTCAGGCGATGATTAAGCTTAAAGCTAAAATCAATGACTGGATAAATTAGTAGTAAGTAAACAAAGGTTAATACCTCACTGGGGGATGTTTTGGATAAAAACATGAAAATTCTTGTAGTTGATGATTTTTCAACGATGAGACGCATTATAAAAAACCTGTTACGTGACTTAGGTTTCACTAACGTTCAAGAAGCTGATGATGGGTCTACAGCTTTGCCTATGTTGCAAAATCAAGTGTTTGATTTTGTAGTTACGGATTGGAATATGCCTGGAATGCAGGGTATTGATCTTTTAAGAGCAATACGTGCAGACGAGAAGTTAAAACATATCCCTGTATTAATGGTAACGGCAGAAGCTAAAAAAGAACAAATAATAGCTGCGGCGCAAGCTGGCGTGAATGGTTATATTGTTAAGCCATTTACGGCTGGAACATTAAAAACTAAATTAGAAAAAGTATTTGAACGCTTAGGCTAATGATGGGGGAGAGGCTTATGCCAGCACCAGCTGCGCCTCAAATAACGTTAGAACAAGCTCGTCAGCTCGTTGTTTTTTTAGAAAATGATGAGCAAGACAAAGCAAATCAGTTGATTTTAGAGGCTGCATCTAAAGAGCAGTCTGAATTATTTGCTGAAGTTGGAAAGTTGACTCGTCAACTGCACGAAGCCCTTAAAAGTTTTGAGCTTGATACTCGCTTAACTGATATAACGACAGATGCGATTCCAGATGCTAAAAAGCGGCTTAATTATGTTATAGAAATGACAGAAAATGCGGCTAATAAAACAATGGATGCAGTGGAGGCCAGTTTACCTATAGCCCAACAGTTAGCGGACGAAATATCTCATATCAAACCGACATGGGATCGTTTAATGAGCCGCGAGATTGAGCTTGGTGAGTTTAAGCAACTTTGCCATAGCATCGATAAGTTTATGAACAACTCTCATCATAAGACTGATGAGCTTCAAAACTTAATGACAAATGTATTAATGGCTCAAGACTATCAAGACTTAACAGGTCAAGTTATTCGCCGTGTTATTGAACTTGTTAGGGAAGTAGAAGAAAGTTTACTGCATCTTTTAACTGCGTTTGCTGAACAAGACGACAGTAACAGCACCGCGAATAAAGTAGAACAACAAAAAATAAAAGAACCAGTTGCCACACAAACTTTAGCAGGTCCTGAAGGCCCTATTATTGATAAAGAATCGCGTAATGATGTTGTATCTGATCAAGATGAAGTTGATGATCTTTTATCAAGTTTGGGCTTCTAAGAGGAGAGTAACTGCATGTTTGAAGTTGATGAAGATATTTTACAAGACTTTCTTGTAGAGGCTGGAGAAATCCTAGAGCTTTTATCTGAACAGTTAGTTGAGCTGGAAAATAATCCAGAAGATACCGAGTTACTAAACGCTATATTTAGAGGTTTTCACACTGTAAAAGGTGGTGCAGGCTTTTTAGCTATGACAGAGCTTGTTGATGCTTGTCACGGTGCTGAAAACGTATTTGATTTACTACGTCAAGGCGTGCGAACAGTCAACTCAGAGTTAATGGATGTTATTTTACAAGCACTAGACACCATTAATGAGATGTTTGCGACTATCCAAAACAGAGACAAGCCTGAACCTGCAGATCCTGAATTACTTCATACTCTTCATATCTTAGGTCTACCTCCAACAGAAGCCGAAGCCACTGAAGCCTCTTCACAAACAGAGGTTGAACAACCTCATAATGAAGTGGTGGATACACCGGTAGCTGATGATGAAGATCCGTTTGCATTTGATGAACTATTTAGCGGAGCGCCTTCGGTTAGCGATGCTGAAATAGATGAAATCACTGAAGACGAATTTGAAAGCTTACTTGATGAGCTGCACGGTAAAGGACAAGGTCCTGCAGTTGAAAAACCAGTAGCAAGTAGTAGTGATTTTAGTGGTGATATTACTGATGATGAATTTGACAGCTTATTAGACGAGTTACATGGTGTTGGCAGTTTTGGTGAAGTTACGAGCAAACCTGAACAAAATGATGCCAATAAAACACCTGTAGAATCTGCTATACCAGCTGTAAATACAGTTAATTCATCAGATGATGAAATTAGTGATGACGAATTTGAAGCGCTTCTTGATGAACTTCATGGTAAAGGCACTGCTCCTAAATCGATAGAAAGTGCGCCAGCTGCAAAACAACCTGAACCTGTTTCACCGCCAGCTAAACAAGTGAGTGAACCAGTAAAAAAAGCTGAGCCAGCTAAAGCTCCTACTCCAAAACCAGTAGAAAAAGCGCCAGAGAAGCCAGTAGCTAAAGTACCACCAGCAGCAGCTCCAAAAAAATCAGCGCCACCAGCAGCAGAGACCACTGTTCGCGTAGATACAAAACGACTCGATCAAATTATGAATATGGTTGGTGAGTTAGTTCTTGTACGAAATCGTTTGGTTAGTTTAGCGACTAACTCAGACAGTGAAGCGATGGGTAAAGCAATCTCTAACTTAGATGTGGTGACTGCGGATATTCAAGGTGCGGTTATGCAAACGCGAATGCAACCAATTAAGAAAGTATTTGGTCGCTTCCCTCGCGTTGTACGCGACTTAGCACGTAGCTTAAATAAAGATATTGATTTAAAGCTTATTGGTGAAGAAACCGATCTAGATAAAAACTTAGTTGAAGCACTTGCCGATCCGCTTGTGCATTTAGTTAGAAACTCAGTTGACCATGGTATCGAAATGCCCGCTGTCCGTGAAGCTGCAGGTAAGTCTAGAACAGGTAATGTTACTTTATCAGCATCTCAAGAGGGCGACCATATTTTGCTAACCATCAAAGATGATGGTGCAGGTATGGATGCTGAAAAACTGAAAAAAATTGCAATTAGTAAAGGCGTACTCGATCATGACCAAGCGAGTCGACTTTCTGACACCGAAGCATATAACCTGATTTTTGCACCTGGCTTTTCTACAAAAGAAGAAATATCTGATATTTCAGGCCGTGGTGTAGGAATGGACGTAGTTAAAACTAAGATCACGCAACTTAATGGCTCAGTAAGCATTCAGTCTGAACTTGGTGTCGGTACTATTTTAGAAATAAAAGTACCACTTACCTTGGCTATATTACCGACATTAATGGTCGTTGTTGGCGCACAAACATTTGCGTTACCACTGGCTGGTGTTAGTGAGATATTCAATTTAGATTTAACGAAGACGAATGTAGTTGATGGGCAATTAACAATTATTGTGCGTAAAAAGGCGATACCGTTATTTTACCTTGAGCATTGGTTAGTAAAAGACTCAGATCGTTCTCAGCGAAAATCTAAAGGTCACGTCGTTATTGTACAAATTGGTACGCAACAAATTGGTTTTGTTGTTGACTCATTAATTGGCCAAGAAGAAGTAGTGATTAAGCCGCTTGATGCGTTACTTCAAGGAACGCCAGGTATGGCAGGCGCTACAATAACTTCAGATGGCGGCATTGCACTGATTTTAGACGTTCCAAACATGTTAAAACATTACGCAGGCTAATAATAAAGTAGGTATATATTTAATATATACCTACGCATAAATTTAATAAGAGAGCTAAATGGCCGTTAAAGTTTTAGTTGTTGATGATTCAAGCTTTTTTCGCCGTAGAGTAAGCGAAATCCTTGAGCAAGATAGCGATATACAAGTTATAGGCTTTGCTGTTAATGGCAGAGAGGCTGTTGAGAAAGCAGCTCAATTGCGTCCTGACATGATCACCATGGATGTCGAAATGCCTGTGCTTGATGGTATTAGCGCAGTTAAAGAGATAATGGCGAGTAACCCAACTCCTATCTTAATGTTTTCATCACTTACACGTGATGGTGCAACGGCAACGTTTGATGCGTTAGATGCTGGCGCAATGGATTTTTTACCGAAAAAATTTGAAGATATTGCACGCAATAATGAAGATGCAATTAAGCTTTTGCAAAGTAAAGTAAAAGATATAGGACGAAGACGTTTACCGCGAACATTTAGAGCGGCAACACCAGCTACACCAGTCATTTCAACGAAACCAACAAGTTCACTTTCGCAAAGAACAAGCACATCAACAACTCAAATCAAGCAGCCTGATAGAAGCTTTCAAAGAGCTGCGCCTGTTGCATCGACAAGTTCAAATGTTGCCTCAATGCGAGCAAGTGGAAAACAATATCAACTTTTAGCTATTGGTACTTCTACAGGTGGTCCTGTTGCTCTGCAAACTATATTGACTCAATTGCCTGCTAATTTTCCTCACCCTATTTTACTTATTCAGCACATGCCCGCTGCATTTACACCTGCGTTTGCAGCGCGCTTAAACGGTTTGTGCCAAATAAAAGTGAAAGAAGCACAACAAGGCGATCGCTTACAACCAGGAACTGCTTATTTAGCGCCTGGCGGGCAGCAGATGATGGTAGAGGGGCGTGGAGCAAATAGAACGCTGCGCGTATTTGAAGATCATAGCGAGAGAATAAGTTATAAACCAAGCGTAGATGTAACCTTTGCTAGTGCAGCTAAAACGTATCAAGGCGATGTACTTGCTATTGTTTTAACAGGTATGGGCGCTGATGGTCGTGATGGTGCAAGAATGTTAAAACAAACGGGGGCAACTATTTGGGCACAGGATGAGAAAAGCTGTGTCGTTTATGGAATGCCCCAAGCAATTGCTAATGCGGGGCTTTCAAGTGAAAGCTTAGCATTGAGCGATGTTGCAGCACGTATAATGAGAGAGGTAGGTTGTGGATAAACTCTCAATATTTGGACTATTGGTAGCACTTAGTGCAATAGGTTTAGGTTATTCTTTAGAAGGCGGTGTTATTTCAGCTTTATTTAATGGCCCTGCGCTTATTATTGTACTTGGTGGCACGCTTGGCGCTGTTATGTTGCAAACCTCTGCTAGCACATTCAAAAAAATGCTAAATATGAGCTCGTGGGTTTTTGTTGCACCACAATACGATATTGAAGACGCAATAGAGCAAGTTAAACGATGGTCTCATAAAGCACGTCAAGAAGGTTACTTAGCGCTTGAGAATGAAGCCTTAGCTCACCCAGATGCCTATGCAGCAAAAGGTTTAAGCTTACTTGTCGATGGCTGCTCAGAGCAAAAACTACGTGACACGCTTGAAATTGATTTACTGCTAGAGCGCGATCGTTTGCTTGAAGCCGCGCGTGTTTATGAAGCAATGGGGGGTTACAGCCCTACCATTGGTATTTTAGGTGCGGTGCTTGGCTTAATACAGGCAATGTCGTTTATTACCGATCCACAAATGCTTGGCGCCGGCGTTGCAACGGCATTTATTGCGACCATTTATGGTGTTGGTTTAGCTAATTTATTGTTTTTACCTATGGCAAATAAGTTAAAACAGCGTGTAGAGCAAAAAATGCTTTACCATGAAATGCTTGCTGAAGGCGTTATTGCAATAAGCATAGGTGAAAGCCCAGTAAATATAGAATTAAAGCTTGAAGCCTATCGTGTAGAGCGCCCTAATTTAGTGGACGAATAACATGTTACGCCGACGACTTCGTCACTCTGCTGCTAAAAGTCAACATACCGAACGTTGGCTTGTATCGTATGCCGATTACATGACTATTATGTTTGCTTTTTTTGTGGTTCTGTATGCGATAGCGATTAATAAAGAAGAACAATTCCAAATATTGTCAGATTCCCTTGAACAGGTTTTTGATAAGTCAGCTCGCCAATACTCCCAGCAAGGTGAAGGTGTCAACGGTAATGGAATATTGACAGATAGAGTGACACCTGAACAAGAAGTTCTTTATGGCGAAAGTATATTAAAAGAAGAGCAAGGTCCTGAGCTACTCGACGGCCAAAGTGATACAAGCAACATCCAGCAAAAGTATTTAGGCAAACCTCTTGATAGTTTATTAATTAAATTACAGTCAGCGCTTATTGATGAAATCCGTGATGGAGAAGCCAGTTTAGAGCTTAACCAAGATTGGCTGATTATAGAGCTAAGCTCAGGTATGTTATTTTCAAGTGGTAGTTCAGTTGCACACTCTCGAGCAAAACAGGTCGTCAAGATTGTTAAAGATATTATTGCACCAGTAGATAACTATGTAAGAGTACGAGGTTATACTGATGATGAAAGTATTCGTAATGAGATATTTCGTTCGAACTGGGAGCTGTCGGTAGCTAGAGCCACGTCAATTTTAGTAGAGCTGGAAGCATTAGGCATTAATTCAGCTAGAATGGCGATAGAAGGTTATGGCCAATATTCACCTTTTGCAAGTAACGATACAGAACAAGGGCGCGCAGAAAATCGTAAAGTTGTTATCGCACTTTCTAAGTATGGATTACCGCCAAAACAAGAGGTTAAAAGTGACGGGCAAGCTGATGAGCCTGCAGTGATTGAACCTGAAATTGAACTTCCTTCAGATGACGATACAATAAAAATAATTCGTTTGCCTCATGGTGGTATTCGCATAACAACGCGCAATGAACAGTAATTAGGATGTAATGTGAAGATTTGGACTGTCGCTAATCAAAAAGGAGGGGTTGGTAAAACAACAACCGCAGTGAGCCTTGCCGGTATTTTGGCATTACAAGGTAAACGTGTATTGCTTATAGATACAGACCCTCATGCGTCACTCACTTATTACTTTGGCATTGACTCAGAGGATTTAGAAGTCAGTGTGTACGATATTTTTGCCCGTGGTACAAGTATGCAAAGTGAAGAGATACTCCAAGCTTTGTGTCCATCAACACTTCAAAACTTGGATATTTTACCTGCGACTATGGCAATAGCTACGCTTGATCGAAGTATGGGTAATAAAACAGGGATGGGGTTAATACTAAAAAAAGCGCTTGCAAAAATTAGCGAACATTACGATTATGCCATTTTAGATTGCCCTCCAGTTTTAGGGGTGTTAATGGTCAATGCGCTTGCAGCAAGTGAGCGAATTTTAGTGCCAGTGCAAACGGAGTTTTTAGCACTAAAAGGGCTTGATAGAATGATGCGTACTATGGATTTGATGCAATCCTCTCAAGCAAAAGATTATCAATATACTATAATTCCTACCATGTACGACAAACGTACTAAAGCATCGTTAGAAGCATACAAAACATTGCAAAGTACATATGGTGATAAAGTTTGGCCAGGTGTGATACCGGTGGATACCAAATTTAGAGATGCAAGCTTTGCACAAAAAGTACCTGTAGAGTATTGTCCTCGCTCGCGCGGTGTATACGCATATAAAGCACTGCTAGAATATTTAATTGAACAAGGTTAATGAATGAGTAAGCAATTGTTTGCTAATGAAAAAGTAATGAAACAATACCTTGGGGCTTTGTTATGTGAAGATGAGCCTGTAGATAACCTTGAGCCAGTTGCAAAATTACTTGAGCAAATCCCAGATGATTCACAACAGCATATTCATTCAAAACCTAAAGAACAATTAAAAGCAGCAGAGAGTACATTTGATAATGACTTGCTCAATGTTGAAATTGAGCCAATAGCTGAGCCAGCGTTTAAAACTGAAAAAGTTAATGAAGTGGTTGACGAGGAAGTAATAGCACCTGCAATTACTACTATAGAAAAGCCAGAGCTGGAGATTGTAACTACTAGCCAATCAGACTATTTTGATGGTGAATTTCAGGCATTGTTTTTTGAAGTTGCTGGCTTGACCTTGGCTGTGCCATTAAAAGCACTTGGTGGAATACATCAATTAGGTGAAGTAAATCATTTGTTTGGTAAGCCGAAATGGTTTAAAGGCGTTATGCTTAACAGAGAAGAAAAGCTTAATGTTGTTGATACTGCGCGTTGGGTTATGCCAGAAAAATATGATGATAAATTAGAGGCATCTTTAGATTATCAATATTTGATTACACTAGGTGATAGCCAGTGGGGTTTATTAGCTGAAAAGTTGATAAATAACATTACATTGAGTAAAGAAGATGTAAAATGGCGTACAAATAAAAGCAAGCGCCCATGGCTTGCTGGCGTTATAAAAGAAAAAATGTGTGCTTTGATAGACGTAGATAATTTAAATATATTATTAGAGAAAGGCTTAGATAGCCGTCAGTAGTAATGACCATTACGGGGTAATAGCATGAATCAAGATAAATTACTGTCAGCAAATAAAAACGCAGATAATAACGATGAAATTTTACAGTGGGTTACGTTTAAGCTAGAGGAAGAAACCTACGGCGTAAATGTAATGCAAGTTCAAGAAATACTTCGTTATACAGAGATAGCTCCTGTACCAGGTGCACCTTCATATGTGATTGGTATTATTAACTTACGCGGCAACGTTGTTACCGTTATTGATACTCGCGCACGTTTTGGTTTGCTAGCTGCTGATGCAACTGACAACTCTCGCATCTTAATTATTGAAGCAGAAGAGCAAGTTATTGGTATTTTAGCCGACAGCGTATCGGAAGTGGTTTACTTGCGCAGCTCTGAAATCGACAGTGCGCCAAATGTTGGTACTGAAGAAAGCGCTAAGTTTATTCAAGGTGTTTGTAACCGCGATAATGAATTACTGATTTTGGTTGATTTAAATAAGTTACTCAGTGATGACGAATGGGATGAGTTAAGCGATATATAAGCTTTACCAAATAAATTATGGTGTTACTTAGTATAGCTATATCAGCGTTAGCGGTAGGACTTATATCGCTGGCGTTAATTATTGCATTAAAAAATAAACACGCGAATGAAATTAATGCTGTATCGCAGCAGCTTAAAGATAGCTCTGAGCAGACTCATATTTTGCGCAGTGAAATTTCGGAGATTAGAACCGGGCTCTTAAGTATTGGTAAGCGAGTGCTTGAAGTCGAACAACAAAACCAAGATTTAATGCAACAGCAAGCGGCGCAAAAATACGATGACCCTGATGCTAAAATTTACTCTCGTGCTGTAAAAATGGTTGAGTTAGGTGCAGACCTTGATGAAGTAATACGCGAGTGCGAACTACCACGAGCAGAAGCCGAATTACTATTTTCATTACATAAACAAAAAGGTGCTTAGCGCCTTTTTTTATGTGCGAATAAATTGGCTCAAGCTTTAATATTTAACTTACCTTGAAAATCCTGCCAACCTGGCGGAAATTGACCTCTTAATACATACGAAAACGCAATAAGCTCTGCAATAACATAATAAAGCTCTTTGGGAATTTCTTCTCCTAACTCTAAATGTGACAACGTTTTAGCAAGTGCTGCATCTTCGTGGATCATAATTCCTTTTAGTTTAGCCGCTGCTATTATTTCATCAGCTAATTCACCAAACCCTTTAACACTTACAGTGGGTGTGTTTCCAGCTTCGTACAAAAGCCCAATGGCTGATTTATTAATCGGTGTTTCACTCATAGCTAAACCTTAATATTAATAATTGCGTGAGATTTATAGAATGCCTGATTGTTGGCATCGCCTCTCTTTAAGTTGAGCTCGCCAACTTGTAAGCCATGTTTAGCTAGTTTTGATCTTAAATTATCTAAGTGAGGATGAGCAATTGCACTTACTTCTTGGCTCGAGGCTAATAGCTGGCAATCGAGTGCTTTATCCATTAACTCAGCAGTAATTTGTAGCTGCCCAAGTTGGGCATAATCAAAGTTTAATCTGACAAACCATACATTTTTATCTTCTAATTTACCGGCGCTTGGCTTTTTATACTGTCCAAGTGTTATTTCTGTTTGGGCTGCTTCTGGAGGTAATCTCATCGGTAATAAAAATTGTGCAAGCGGGTTTGTGTCTGGCTGTTGATTTGGTGTTGAGACACTTACTTGGGTAAGTGTGTTTTTAACGTGTACGATTTCGCTGGCCAAAGCTTGTACTTGAGCTTGTTGAAGCTGTTCAAGCATTTTTGCTCCCGTGTTACCCATTTTAAAAGTAGGTATAAGTACTTGTAAGAGAGCATCTAAGCCAGTTTGATTATTAAAACTGATAGGCGTTGCTGATTGGCTAATGAGAGGCGCAGCTAAAATACTCACAGCCACCTGTTCAAGCCCTTTAGTGAAACTACTTTGCAGCATATCACCCGCTAGTTGAGTGGGCTGTAAAGTAGCAAGTATCTCACGCTGTATGGTTGCAGGGTTTATGTTATTACTTGAAACCATACGGTTAAATGCTTGATTAATTAAGCGAGTTAAATCAGGGGTGTCTTTTGTTGCCTTATCTGTAATATCAGTAATTTGACTGCTTAAAAGTTGTTTATTGTAAGCCAGCCTATCTGTAGGGGTTGTGGCATCAGGAAGCTTTAATAATGTACTTAATAGTTTTGCTTCTATTGGTTGTAGCATTTGACTACGAGAGGGCGCATTAGATAACGGCTCAGTTAACAAGGTAATGCTTTTAGTGTTCACTGTGCTTGTGTTGTTTTGATTATTATCGTTTATTGCAAGCTGTGCTGAGGAGGTGGTAAGTCCCTTAGTGACTACTTCATTGGTAGGGTTAACCAAGGCGTTCGGTTTACTGTTTTCACTAGTAATAAGGGGTTTTAATTGGCTTGCTTTTAAATCACTTAGCTTAGCGCTCGCCACTTCACCTGAGGTAGTATTATTTGTTATTGGCATGTAGGTTGTTGCTGTGTTTGCAGGTGTTTGCCAAACACTAACACTTCCTTTTACTAGTTGCGTTAATTGTACAATCGGCGGGAGCCTTGAAAAGTGCTCTGGCAAAATATTGCTCGTATTGTTATTTAACGCAGTACTCACACTTTGAGTAATGTTAACTCTAATTAGCGGTGATTCACTCAGTTGTATAGCTAAAGACGTTTTTTGTTGCGCGGGCGAAGTTGATAGCTGCGTTAACTCAGATTTACTTATTGTAGCAAAAGGCTTATTTTCAAAATATTTAACCGCATCATTAATTCGCGTTTTTAAATCACTAAAACTATTTTGTAACCACGATTTTATTGGACTATTTAGGGTCAATAATGGATTTACTTTAATATTACTCGCAGAAACGGCTACTTCAGGTGCATTGCTTTTTTGCGCTAAAAGTAACTCGTTAAATGGTTTTGAGAATGAGTTGTTAAGCGTTACTTTTATATTGTTTGTATCGGTTTTAATAAATAATTTATCTGCTTGGTTCACTAAGTTTACTTTAATAGATGTATTAGGTAGCTCGGCTAGTTGTTGATTAGTAATAGGTGTTGTAAATGAACCTGACTTTTGAGGATGAGTTAAAATAGCCAGTTTTGGTGTTGCTTGAAGCTGTGCACTGGGTAACAAGGCCGCGAGCAAATTAGTAAGTTTAGTTTGGCTAAGTGGTTGCGAGTGAACCGTATCAGCAAAGCGGTTAATAACATTAATCTGTGCGCCTTTATTAGTCGTACTAACAACTACTTTTAAAGGCTGTTCAGTTGTAAGTAACTGGGCTACGTCTTTATTTATGGCAATACTTGCGTTGAGTTTATCAATAACTAACTTGGGAGACGGGGATACAGTAACTTGTACATCCATTGGTTGGCTTTGTACCTCAGTGCCCGTGCTTACATAATTTAACAAGCGCTGCAATTGTACCGGCTGATTTAAAGTAAGGGTTGTACTGTTTGGCGAGATGTTGAGCTGCTTACCATCAGGGCTGATTTGTATGTTAGCACTGACTATTTTTTGCAGGTTTTGTGGTGCGCTTGAAGTGCCAAGCCTTAATGTTTGCCAATGCTTATCAATAAATACATCAAGCGTAATCGAGTCTTTCGAAAATTGGATGTTTTTAGCCGCAAGTACCTCACTAGGTAACTGTGGTAACTCATTGGTCTGGCTGTGAGCAGATTGATTGATAACCAATGAGTTAGATAATGTTATTTGCGTTGGTGTATTCATTATTTTAAATCAAGTTTTTGTTAATCGATTATAAAGCAATATTCGTATTACCCTATCATTATGGTAGACTAACGCCTAATTTTTGGCAGAGAGAATCGTCATCTTGTTACACATTAAGTCCGTCACCTGCATCAAGCAAGATCGTTGTTTGTTTGCGGATCTTAATTTTAGCCTTAATAGCGGTCAAATCATGCAATTAGCGGGTCCTAATGGGGCTGGTAAAACATCGCTACTGCGTATTATTGCTGGCTTTTCTGTGCCTGATGAAGGGTCTGTTCTGTTCCAAGATCAACCTATATCTAAGTACTATGAAGAGTATGCCAGAGAGCTGCTTTTTATAGGGCATAAAACAGGTGTAAGTACTCAGCTTAGTGCAGTTGAAAATGTTCGCCACTGGTTACAAATTAATGGCTACATAAATGAGCCTGATTTATATCCTATTTTAGCGCAACTTGGCCTTGTTGGACTTGAAGATGTACCCGTTAGAATGCTATCTGCTGGACAACAACGACGTGTAGCGCTTGTTAGGCTTTGGTTAAGTGATGCTAAATTATGGGTACTTGATGAGCCATTTACCGCGCTTGATAAAAGCGGTGTCGCCTTTTTACAGCAGCGATTTACTGAACACTTACAAAGCGGTGGTGCCATTTTATTAACGACCCACCAAGACTTAACGACCCACTTTAGTAACTTACAAACGGTTACACTGGAGTATCGCCACTAATGACTCGTCAACACTCTTATTGGTTGCTATTTAGTGCGGTATTTACCAAAGATGTAAAACTTGCGTTTCGCCAGCGCGCCGAAATTGTAAATCCTATTTTATTCTTCTTAATTGTAATTTCATTATTTCCGTTAGCAATAGGGCCTGAGCCCGGTCTACTTGCGAGAATGGCGCCAGGTATTATTTGGGTTGCCGCATTACTCTCTACCATGTTGGGTTTAGATAAGTTGTTTAGGGATGATTTTAACGATGGCTCGTTGGAGCAGTTAATTGCATCCTCTTATCCATTATCGCTAACCGTACTCGCTAAAGTGGCTGCTCATTGGGTGGTAACAGGTTTACCACTTGTATTAATGACCCCGCTATTTGCATTATTGTTAAACCTAGAAAGTACGGCGTTAACAGCAACCGTTTTAACATTATTATTAGGCACACCATTATTGAGCTTTATTGGCGCAATAGGCGCAGGGCTTACTGTGGGGTTACAAAAAGGGGGTATTTTGATGAGTTTACTCGTACTGCCTTTGTATATTCCTGTTTTGATTTTTGCAACGTCGGCTATCGATACCAGTACAATGTCACTGGATTATAGTGGGCAGCTTGCCATCCTTGGTGCAATGTTACTTATTGCTATTATAAGCGCACCAATTGCCATATCGTCAGCTTTAAAAGTGAGTGTAAGTTAATGTGGAAGTGGTTACATCCCTATGCTAAAGCAGAGCGTGCATACCAGTTATGCAATACGTTACTGCCATATTTTGCCGTAGTTACCGTAGTTAGTATGATTGTTGGATGGGTATGGGGGCTTGGTTTTGCACCTGCCGATTACCAACAAAAAGACAGCTACCGTATCATCTTTATTCATGTGCCTTCTGCCATTTTATCTATGGGGGCTTACTCATCAATGGCGATTGCCGCTATCGTTGCACTTGTATGGCAGCTACGAAATGCCGAGCTTGCTGTTATTGCTATTGCGCCTGTTGGTGCATGTATTACTGCTATAGCGCTTATTACTGGCGCTGCATGGGGTAAACCTATGTGGGGTGCTTGGTGGGTATGGGATGCGCGTTTAACGTCTGAACTTATTTTATTATTTTTATATCTTGGCGTGCTTTCGCTTTACCATGCATTTGAAGATAAGAAGTCAGCAGGGCGTGCGGCTTCTATTTTAGCAATTGTTGGCGTAATTAATTTACCTATTATTCATTACTCTGTTGAGTGGTGGAATACGTTACACCAAGGTGCAAGCATTACAAAGCTAGATACAAAAGCAATAGATCCAAGTATGTTTTGGCCTCTTATGGTTAATATTTTAGCCTTTGCTGCTTTTGTTGGAACAGTGACTTTAATTCGTCTTAAAAATGAAATTTTGCAACGAGAAAAGCACCGACCGTGGGTTCGCTCGTTGTTAAATAAGGGGTAATTATGCAGTTTGACTCTTTTTCTGATTTTATTGCAATGGGAGGTTATGGATTTTATGTCTGGCTTTCTTTTGGTACATGCGCACTTATTTTACTCGGTATTTTAGTGAACTCTTTGAGAGACACCAAACGTATTATGGCTTCAGTGGAGCAACAAATAATACGTGAAGCGCGAATTAAAAAAGCTAAGCAGGAACAAATCTCATGAATCCAAGACGTAAAAAGCGACTATTGGTAATTATTGCCGTACTGTTTGGTATTGGTGGGTCAATTGGTTTAGTGCTTTATGCACTGCAAGAAAATATTAATCTTTTTTATACGCCAAGCGAATTAATTGATGGCAAAGGCCCTAACAAAGAAAAACCACATATAGGTCAAAAGTTACGTATTGGCGGCATGGTTGTGCCAGGCACGGTTGAGCGTAATGAACAAAGCTTACAAGTAAGCTTTAAGCTAATAGATACAGGTCCATTAGTGACTGTGCGTTATCAAGGCATATTGCCAGACTTGTTTCGTGAGGGGCAAGGCATTGTAGCGCAGGGCGTATTAGTCGAGCCTAATGTTATTGAAGCATTTGAAGTGCTAGCAAAGCATGACGAAGAATATATGCCAGCAGAAGTTGCAGAGGCAGTTAAAGGTATTAAGCACGAAAAACCAAAATACAACTTAGATAGTGGTAATTAGCTATGATCCCAGAAATTGGTTATTTTTCTTTAACGCTTGCCATGGTGCTAAGCGTTTTACTGTGTATTTTTCCTCTTTGGGGCGCGCATACTGGTAATCTTCGGTTAATGCGTGCGGCTCCATCTTTAGCAATAGGCCAGTTTGCTTTTGTACTAATCTCTTTTGCTGCACTTATTTATGCAAGTTTAACAGACGACTTTACCGTATCTTACGTAGCGTATCATTCAAGTAGTACGCTGCCTTGGTACTATAAAATCACCTCTACGTGGGGCGGTCATGAAGGTGCTATTTTATTATGGTTAGTAATGCAAGCGGGTTGGACTGCTGCTGTAGCAGCGCGTTCTAAATCATTACCTTGGGTATTACGTGCTCGCGTACTGGGTGTACTTGGCTTTTTAGGTGTAGGTTTTATGATGTACACCTTACTGCTTTCAAGCCCGTTTGAGCGCCTACTTCCTTATTTTCCGGTAGAAGGGCGTGACTTGAATCCGCTGCTTCAAGATCCAGGTATGATTATTCATCCACCATTACTGTACATGGGTTATGTGGGGCTGTCGGTTGCTTTCTCTTTTGCTATAGCTGCATTGTTAACAGGTAAACTTGATAACACATGGGCTAAATGGTCACGCCCGTGGACGATGACTGCGTGGGGTTTCTTAGGTTTAGGTCTTACTATTGGTAGCTGGTGGGCGTATTCAGAACTAGGCTGGGGCGGCTGGTGGTTTTGGGATCCAGTAGAAAACGCAGCGCTTATGCCTTGGCTTGTTGCAACCGCATTACTGCATTCATTAAGTGTGACAGAAAAGCGCGGTATATTTAAATCATGGACCGTATTACTCGCAATTGCAGCATTCTCTTTAAGTTTGCTAGGTACGTTTATTGTACGCTCGGGTATTATTGTATCGGTACATGCGTTTGCTACAGACCCCGATAGAGGCTTATTTATACTCGCCTTTTTAGGCATCGTTGTCGGTGGTGGCTTGGCGTTATATGCAATGCGTGTGTCACAAGTTCACAGTGAAGGACGATACAAGCTGGTATCGCGCGAAGTGGCCTTATGGCTCAATAATATATTTTTAGTTGTTGCTACATTAATTGTTATGTTAGGTACATTGTTGCCAATGGTTCATAAAGAAATGGGCTTAGGTAGCATTTCTATTGGCGAACCGTTTTTTAATAAGATGTTTGCAATAATTTTAGTACCGTTTGCTATTTTGATGGGGATCGGACCACTTTTACGTTGGAAGCAAAACAAGTGGGCTTTTTTGCAAAACAAAATATTAATGGGCGTATTAGCAAGTGTTGTGATTACCTGCGCTTGGTTATTCTCAAGTTACGATTTAGTAAAACCACTTACGTTATTAGCGACAACACTGGCGGTTTGGATTGCAATATCAACAGGGATTGATATTTACACCAAAGCAGCTGTGCACGGGAGCTTAAAAGAAGGCTTAAAACGCTTTACTGTAAGTTACTGGGCTATGGTACTTGGGCATATTGGTATTGCATTTATTATTGCGGGCGTAACACTTACCTCGGCTTATTCAGTAGAGCGTGATGTATCGATGAAACCGGGTGAAATAGCACAGCTTAATGAGTATGAATATCGCTTTGATGGCGTTAAAACTATTCGTGGGCCAAACTACAGCGGTCATGCGGGCGTTGTATCTGTGCTTAAAAATAATGAGCTAGTAACACGTTTACACGCCGAAAAACGTAAATATGACATTGGTATGCAGTTTATGACTGAGGCGGCAATAGATGCCGGTTTTAAACGTGATTTATATTTAGCATTAGGTGAGCAATTAAGTGGTGATGCATGGTCACTTCGCATTTATCATAAACCATTTGTACGCTGGATATGGATTGGTGGCGTGCTTATGTCATTTGCAGGTTTCATGATTTTGTTTGATAAACGTTACCGTACATCAGCTAAAACAGCCCGTAAAGATGTACCGGAGAGTGTTTTATGAACCGTAAAATTTTAGCTATTGCGCCGCTTTTAGTGTTTGCTTTTGTGTGTGTATTTTTATACCAAGGTCTTTTTGCCAACCCTCGTGAAATTCAAACAGGGCGGATAGGTCAAGAAATGCCAGCGTTTAATTTACCTGATTTAATGCAAGACAATAAGCAGTGGACCAACGAGTCGTTAAAAGGTGAAGTTTACTTATTAAATGTATGGGGTACGTGGTGCCCAACATGTTTAGTCGAACTTGGTTATTTAACTAAGTTACGTGAGCAAGGCGTTAAAATTATTGGACTATATTACGTACAAGGTTACGACTCTGATTTTGATGGCCCGTTTGATATGCAATCACTTCGCAGCGAAGTCACTGATATGCTGCAACGTGCAGGTGACCCTTACCAATTTAATATTTTAGATTTACACCGTACTTTGTCGTTGGATTTAGGCGTGTCGGGTGCGCCAGAAACTTTTTTAGTCGATAAAAACGGCACTATTTTGTTACATCACACCGGTGATATAAATCCGCGAGTATGGCGAGCTAAATTTGCGCCAATTATGCAGGAGCTTAAATAATGAAGTGGTTACTACTTACGCTTAGCCTTTTTGTAAGCATGGGTGCGTTTGCACAGCAAGATCGCTATCAATTTGATAACAACAAACAAGCAATATTGTTTGAAGAGTTAACCAAAGAGCTACGTTGCCCTAAGTGTCAAAATCAAAACATTGCGGACTCCGACGCTGTTGTTGCTAAAGACTTGCGCGATAAAGTACTCGTATTGGTTAAAGAAGGTAAAAGTAAAGACGAAGTGATTGATTATATGATTGACCGCTTTGGCTATTTTGTTCATTACGACCCACCTGTTACACCAGCGACTTTAGTGCTGTGGGTACTACCTGTGTTAATTGTAATTGTTGGCTTTGGTTTTATTGTTATTCGCCAACGAAAAGCATCAGTAAAACAAACATGGAGCAGCGACGATGAAATGCTGCTAGCGAAGCTAATTGAACAAAATAAACGTCAGGAGCAAAGCTAAATGATTTTAATGTGGGCGTGTTTTGCCTTACTCACACTGGTTGCTCTTAGCTTTGTTATGATACCTTTTTTAAAAAAAGAGCGTGTTCAAACGATTACTCATAACGCCAATGCTGAATTAATTAGTATTTATGAGCAGCGTTTAGTCGATTTGCAAACTGATTTAGATAATCAACGCATTGATAGCGTAAATCACGCAGAATCAATTGTTGAATTAAAACGTCGCTTATTGAACGAGCTATCACCAGAGAAATCACTTAACAGCAAAGGTAATAATCGTATTTTTGCTTTAACAGGCGGTGCATTTGTTCTTGCGCTTACAGGGATTTTTTATAGTTTTACAGGCAGTCAGCAGCAAATTTCGGCTTGGCATGACGCAATGGATAATTTAGCTGATTATGGCGAGCGTGCTGTAATGCAAAAAGGTGAGCCGCTTAGTCAAAATGAGCTGCAGGCTTTTGCATTGGCGCTTCGTACTAAACTTAGCCGCTCTGGCGATGATGAAGTTGCTTGGATGCTACTTGGTCGAGTGGCTATGTCGCTTAATGAATTTGACATGGCGCAGCAGTCATTTGATAAAGCACTACGTATGAACCCTGATAATATGCAGGTTCTTATTAGTTACAGTCAGGTTTTATTACTTGAAGGTAGCGAAGCTAATATGACTCGCGCGGCAGGTATGCTTTCAAAAGTGCTAAACGTTGAGCCTACTAATTTAGATGCTATTTCGTTACTAGCGCTGATAGCGTATGAGCGTAAAGATTGGCCGCAAGCTAAAACTGCATTTGAAGTTTTATTGGCGAGCATGGAAAAAAATGATTCACGTTATAACATGATCTCCGAACGTATTGCTGATATTGAGCAACAAATGCAAAGTGAAGGCTCAGTTATGCCAGTTACTACTACAACGGGTGCTATTGCAGTTACAGTCGACATTGCAAAAGAGCTTATTGATAAACAGCCAAAAGACGGTATTTTGTTTATATTTGCAAAAGCTGCAACTGGCTCACCTATGCCATTAGCTGCTGTTAAGCTGACTAAATATTCATTTCCAATTACAGTTGAGTTGAGTGATAGTAGTGCAATGGTTGCAGGGCTTAACTTATCTAGTGCAGAAAATATTATTATTTCGGCGCGTATTTCTATCGATGACTCTGTTATGCCAAGCTCTGGTGAGCTAGAAGGTCATTCACAGGCGTTAAAGCGTGAAAGTGTAAGTGACTACCAACTTCAAATTGATACATTAATACCTTAAGGACGTTAGATGTTAAAACACAGTTTTACTTTTTTATGTTTATTGATACTAGCCGGCTGTGCTCAAGTACCTCAAAGCAAAGTAGATGACAGAGATCCGCTGCAAAGTATTAATCGTCCATTATATGACTTTAATATGGATGTACTGGATGCTTATTTATTGCGCCCAGTTGCTGTAGGTTATGTTGAAGTAACGCCTGTACCGGTAAGAAACGGTATTGTTAATTTTACAGGTAATATCACCGCACCTGTAGATATGATCAATGCGGGTTTGCAAGGTAAACCGGGTAATGCAAGTGTGAGCTTAGCACGCTTTTTAGTTAACTCTACTGTCGGTCTGTTTGGTATCTTTGATGTTGCAAGCTCACTAGGTCTTGAAATAGTCGATGAAGACTTTGGACAAACGTTGGGTGTATGGGGCGTAGGTGATGGCGCCTATTTAATGCTACCAGGTATGGGGCCAACAACAGCACGTAACCTGACCGGTGATGTAGTCGATAACTTTGTATTACCTGAAGTTGCGCTAACGACTCCACAAACTATTTTAGTATTTGTTTTAAAAGCAGTTGAGGCGCGTGCATCTTTAATACCACAAGAAGGGCTATTAAATGATTCACTTGATCCGTACTTATTTGTAAAAGATATTTACTTCCAGCGTCAAATTTATGAGCTGTACGATGGCAATCCACCAGTTAAAGAAGAGCCAGCTGATTTTGATGAAGACTTTTTAGAAAGTTTATAATTGAAGCCAATGATAAAAACGCCAGCTAAATGCTGGCGTTTTTATTGACTGTTTATGTAATCTGAACTTTGGCTAGAGAAAAATAAACTTAGATATCATTATAATTCAATATATTAGTAAATATCTTAACCAGAGTTCGGGTTACTTATTTTTCGTTAACTACTAACTGCATTTGCTCATTAACCCAAGTCAGTGCTTCATGATAGGCATCAGGAACTTTTTCACCTAGGTTTAGCTCTTTCGTTAATTCGTTTGCTGCTGACCAGTTAGCTTGTTCATAATACTTAACTAAGTTTAAATATTTTGCCAGCAAGCCTTCATCGTTTAATAAGGCTGCTTTTATGTCATTCGAAAGTGGAAGCTTTTTCATAACGCTTTCCATACTCTCATCTAAAATAGCATCCATAAGAGACATCATACCGGTTAAAAATGCCATGCCGGTATCTTTAAATTGTCCATGGGATATAGCGAGTAACTCACCAAAACGAGCGCGCGTAAGCGATAGCCTAATTAGCTCTACAGGTTTATCTGCTGATACTTGCGCTGCAAATAATAATGATAATAGTTTTTTAATTTCGTTAACACCAAGCACTATAAGGGCTTGCTTAATGGTACTTATTTCAGCACGCCTTGCAAAGGCAGCAGAATTTGAATACCTAAGTAATTTGTAAGATAGGTTTACATCACGCTCAAACACATCAGTGATTTTTTTAAGATCCATATCAACGCTTGATGTTTCGTAAAGTAATTCAGCTAATGCCATTTCTGAAGGCGGTAGAGCCTTACTTTGTACCATTTCAGGTTTTGAGAAGAAAAATCCTTGGAAATAATCAAAACCAAGCTCTAGAGCTTGTTGGTAAATTTCATAGGTTTCTACTTTTTCGGCAAGTAACTTAATATGCGAGTGCAGTTTTAAATCATTAAGAACCGTTTTTATTGTATCTATATCAGATGCTAAAAAGTCTATTTTAATAATATCAATAAATGGATAAAAGTGGCGCCAAACAGGCTGATGAATATAGTCATCAAGAGCAATAGTGTAACCTTTATCTTTTAGATCTTTCACTATGGCTAATAATCGCTTCCCAGGTTGCACAGTTTCAAGGATTTCTACAACTACAGTATCTTTGCCCAGTAGTGTTGGGTAGCCCTTTGATAGCGTTTCTAGGGTGAAATTTATATAGGCGGGTTTATTGTCGGTTAAATCTTCTAAGCCGAAATTAAACTGACTACCTTCAATTAGTCGTGTAGTTGCCTCGTCACCATCTATATCAGGAAATACGTTATCAACGCCATCGCGAAATAAAAGTTCATACCCGATGAGCTTTTTATCTCTGTCTAAAATAGGTTGGCGTGCAGCGTAAAAATACATAAACAGTTCCGTAAGAGTAATGTAATTGGGTATTGTAATAATATATGGCAAAAGACTCAAAATAGCATTACGTATATTTGCTAGATTAATAAATTATCATTAAAAATTAAGGTGTTTCTAGTATTTAATTTATTTTATTTCACCAATTCGCTTTAAAATCATTCAACATGAGTATTTTTGTATCAGGTGAGGGCAACAAGTTGGAGATTTTATTATCAAGCATGATATAGTCAGCGAGAATGGTTTTTACCCCAATAGTGTCTTAACTATAAAATTTTAAGAGTCATTATTTGGATTAAAGCCTATTATTAATAATTATGCGGAGGCTAATTTGGAAACAGGAATGATTATTTCACTAGCATTATATTTTATTGTAATGTTAGGTATCGGACTATATGCATATAAGCAATCTACTGACGATGTATCTGGTTACATGTTAGGTGGACGAAATCTATCTCCAAGTGTAGCTGCACTGTCTGCAGGTGCATCTGATATGAGTGGCTGGATTTTAATGGGCCTACCTGGTGCGATGTTTGTTACTGGTTTTAGTAGTACATGGATAGCAATTGGCTTGGTGATTGGTGCTTGGTTAAATTATCTGTTAGTTGCACCGAGATTACGTGTTTACACTGAAAAAGCAAATGACTCTATAACCATCCCAGACTACTTTTCAAATCGCTTCAATGATAAATCCAACCTATTACGTGTTGTATCAGCTGTGGTAATTATTGTTTTCTTTACTCTTTATACTTCATCTGGTGTTGTCGCTGGTGGTAAATTGTTTGAAAGCTCATTTGGTTTAACTTATGAAATGGGTTTATACATTACAACGGGCGTAGTTGTTTTATATACCTTGTTTGGTGGTTTTTTAGCTGTAAGCTTAACTGACTTTGTGCAAGGTTGTATTATGTTCATTGCACTTATTCTAGTACCAACGGTTGCATACTCTTTGCTTGAACAACCTTTAGAATCAACTTTACATAGCGTAAATCCAGATATGCTTAACTGGATTGGTGCAGGTTCTGCATTAGGTATTATTTCTGCAATGGCTTGGGGTTTAGGTTATTTTGGCCAACCACATATCATTGTTCGTTTTATGTCGGTACGTAGTGTTAAAGATATGCCTAAAGCACGCCGTATTGGTATGACATGGATGATTGTTGCTGCCATTGGTGCTGTTGGTACTGGTATATTTGGTGCAGCTTATACTTATGAGAACAACATTGTAGTTGAAGACCCTGAAACAATTTTCTTAATTCTTTCTGAGTTGCTGTTCCACCCACTTATTGCTGGCTTTTTACTTGCTGCAATTTTGGCTGCGATTATGAGTACTATCTCATCTCAATTATTGGTTAGTTCAAGTTCATTAACAGAAGATTTTTATAAAACATTCTTACGTAAAGATGCCAGTGATAAAGAGCTAGTTGCTGTTGGCCGTATTAGTGTTGCCGTAGTTGCTATGTTCGCTATTTATTTAGCTTACGACAGAGATAGCTCTATTTTAGACCTAGTAAGTAATGCGTGGGCTGGCTTTGGTGCTGCGTTTGGACCACTTGTATTGTTTAGCCTTTATTGGAAACGCATGAACTTTGCTGGTGCGTTAGCTGGTATGTTAGTAGGCGCATTTACTGTGCTAATTTGGATATATGGACCATTTACTATCAATGGTGAAAGCTTAAGTAGCTTTATGTACGAAATAGTACCGGGCTTTATTTTAGCGAGTATTGCAATTGTTGTTGTTAGCTTAGTAACAAAAGAGCCTGAGCAAAACATCACTGCTTTATTTGATGAAGTAGAAAAAGAGCTTTAATTAGCAATTACTATTTATTTTAAAATGAGTAGTAATTAATACCAATCCGCAATAATACTTAATCATTTTGCGGGGCTAAACGTGTTGCTACCGGCGTTAAAAAATTCTCATTTAGAACAACTAAATATCGAATTTTTGCCTAGCTATCAACACGTTTTTCCACCCTCAAAGAGATCACTTAATTAAGCGAATTGGTATAATAAAAAAGGGAGCAACTTAGTTGCTCCCTTTTTTATTTAGTTTGTCCCGTCCGAGGAGGGAGCATTCTATGAATTAACTTACTTTTTTATCGTTGTTATCTTCAATTGATGCAACGTTATCTGACTTTTTACTTTTTGCTGGCGCTTTGGTAACAGCTGGATCTTTGCCACCTTTTAATATGGTCATAAAATCATCTTTGCTTTTCGCTATTTCTAAAGCAAGTGATTCAATTTGTTGCTCACTAAGCGGTACGTCTACCTTTTCTAGCATCAGCTCAAGTGATTCTGCTATATCGAGCATCTTGTCATAAGCATCCGCTTCTTTTTTGGTAGTAAACGTCATACGCTCGACTCCGTTTCGTTCTACAACATATTTAACAACAACAGCCATGATTTCTCCTGCAAAATTGCTTGGCACCGTGGTTTTTAAAAAACCATTAGATTACTGTTTTTATGTACAGTAATGGTTTGTAAGTAAATTTGCAAGCGCGAAGTATTAATTTTTAGGTGTCTTAAATTTGACAAAAAACGGTAACTTTACTTTAGTTAAGCAATCACTTTGTTGTACCAGCTGCATTTTCAGGATTTCGGATCATAGTGATAATGCGTTTAGGTACACTTTAAGTGATGAATTTTACAGTTCCTTATTTATTGATTTCCTGAGCAATACTCAAAATTAAGAAAAGAAGAATAAGGGCAAGTTTAATGAAAACGTTAAAAAATTTACTCATCATAAGTTTATTATGTTTACTACCCGCGACTACCGCGTATGCACAATTATCAGAAGTAACTAAGCAAATGCCTCAAGCTGAGACAATTAGTATAAATAATGCTGATGCAGAGATGCTTGCTAAGTTACCTGGTATAGGTAAGAAAAAAGCGCAGGCAATTGTGGATTATCGTGAAGAAAATGGCGAATTTAAAAGCGTTAGTGATTTATCGCAAGTTAAAGGGATTGGCAAAAAACTTTTAGCTAAATTAGAGGGGAAACTTTCACTTTAATATTTCTAAAAAGTAATCAGGGTGCTAGGCGCCCTGATTAAATTGTTTTAGCGCATCGCTTAAGTGCTTTTTAGCAAAGTTAATTTCAATAGGTGTAGTTAATAGTGGATAGCACAATCCGCCAAGTATCAAAAATGGTATTAATATCCAACCTTTAAATACAGTGAATATTAAAAATAGTGGGCTAAGTAATAGCAACTTTATAATACGCAATAGAACTTTATCAGTTGGCGATAGCTGACTTAATGCAAGCGCAATTACGTCTTGACGCTGGCGTACTTTTAAATGCTTAAGCTGGTCTAATTGGCTTGAAAAAAATGTAAACATATCAAATCGACTTTTTAATTGATAAACGGGCAATAATTATAATAAATAGCGTTAGTGAGAAAATCCCAAATATCACTTCCATCCAAGCAGGCATGCTCATGCCAACAAACTGCCAATCTATATTTCCACAATCCCCGGTAGCTTGAAAAAAGCTAGGTATCCATTCATGTAGTGGCATAAATGATGGGAAATTTGGTTCAAACTCGCAGCTAAATGCAAAAGGGTCTGTGGTGGTTTGCATATCAATATGTTCGCGAGCAATTAAGTATCCCCAAACACTCGATATCCCCCAAATAACATACGCTATCATACGCACAGTTTTACTTTGTGGTTTACTCGAGCCTACAATCCCTGCGCCTAATAAACCCAATACTGCAGTGCGTTGATATATACACATTATGCAAGGCGCTAACCCCATTTTGTATTGAAAGAAAAGAGCGGTAACTTCAAGTAAAAAAACGATAGCTGTAAATAAAAGCCACGGGGTTCGTTGGGTAGGTAATTGTGCAAGCCAGTTCATAAAAATTCCGCGTTTTAATAGGACGTTAGATTATGACGTAGGATAAAGTATGCAGCAACAAAAAGGAAAAAAAAGCTACCGAAGTCGCTTTTTATAAGATGAAATTAATGACTACTCAATTCAGCCTTAGCAAAGGTTAAATGACGTTCTATTATTTTCCCATCGATACATAAGCTCAGTTATATTGCTTACTTATACTAAGGTGATGCATCATCTAAAGAATTTTTTATGGTTGCACTTTTTTGTACTTTTTCTTATGGCAAGTGCGGGATAAGTTAATTAAGCTCAGGCGCTGCGTAAATAAAAATATCTCCATAATAACAATGTACCTACAATGAATATTACTCTAGATATTCATGCATTGTAGCTAAATTAGAGAAACCCAAATTTAATTATTTATTAATTTTAAATTTCTACCCATTTGCTTTATTAATATATATTACTTTACTTGTTAGTTGTGCTTCGTCTGGTACAATCAGTCAGTTATTCGTGTAAAACGATGAGTGTTGATTAATTCGAGTGGGAACTGGATGAGAATTTTTAAAGCGAAAAGCCCAGCAGGATTTGCTGAAGAATATATAGTTGAGTCCATTTGGAACGGCGATTTCCCTCCAGGTTCAATTCTACCTGCCGAGCGAGAACTTTCAGAGTTAATTGGTGTTACAAGAACGACCTTGAGAGAAGTATTACAGCGTTTAGCACGTGATGGTTGGTTAACAATTCAGCATGGTAAACCGACAAAAGTAAATAACTTTTGGGAAACGTCTGGCTTAAATATTCTTGAAACATTAGCGCGCTTAGATGAAGACAAGATGCCAGAGCTGACAGATCAGCTTTTATCTGCACGTACTAATATTAGTGCTATTTATACACGTGCTGCAATTAAGTTAAATCCTGAACGTGTAATTGAAATTTTATCACAAAGCCATGAGCTAGAAGACACTGCGCAGGCATTTGCTGACTACGATTATAAAGTTCATCACGAATTAGCCGTTGCGGGTAATAACCGTATTTATGTATTAATACTCAACGGTTTTAGAGGCTTTTATTCAAAGATTGGTTGTCATTATTTCTCTGATGCCGGAACTCGTGAACTTGCTCGTCAGTTTTATAAAGATTTAACCATTTTGGCAGAAAAGAAAGAGCATGATGGTGCTATTTCTATGATGCGTAAATACGGTCATCAAACGGGTGAGATTTGGCAAAAAATCCGTGGTGATATGCCCTCAGATATAATGGACTAAGTCTAAGCGAGAAACCTGCATTTGCAGGTTTTTTTATATCTGTAAAATTTAGCGCCACCGTATATGAAATTCTAAAAAGTTTAATGCATAAACCACTTCGATATTTTTAAAATTTCTACTTAGTTACAACGCAACTTACACTTTAAATTAGACCTATTATTTAAGCATATTAGCGCAAGTTGCAAGTGTTCGTTATTTTCGATTGCTCACATCGTTAAATGCGATTGTTCTTTTGCAGTGAATAACTTTAGAATGCCAATTAATTATATGTATGCGCTATTGGTTTTTAATTTTTAGCGCCCATATAAGTACCAGCATTGCGAAAGCAATTGAAAACAAACTCAAAATATTTGGAGAATAAAATGGGTGTATTAGTAGGCCGCCAGGCACCAGACTTTACCGCTGCAGCTGTTCTTGGTAACGGTGAAATTGTAGATAGCTATAACCTTCATGAAACAATTAAAGGTAAAAAAGCAGTTATCTTCTTTTACCCACTAGATTTCACGTTTGTATGTCCTTCTGAACTTATTGCATTTGATAAGCGTTTTGAAGAGTTTCAAAAGCGTGGCGTAGAAGTAATTGGTGTTTCTATCGATTCACAATTCTCACATAACGCATGGCGTAACACTGCTGTAGCAGACGGCGGTATTGGTAAAGTTCAATACGCACTAGTTGCAGACGTTAAACACGAAATTTGTAAAGCATACGACGTTGAGCATCCAGAAGCGGGTGTTGCGTTCCGTGGTTCTTTCTTAATTGATGAAGAAGGTAACGTACGTCACCAAGTAGTGAACGATTTACCACTAGGTCGTAACATCGACGAAATGCTTCGCATGGTTGACGCGCTAGCGTTCCACACTGAGCACGGTGAAGTATGTCCTGCTGGTTGGACTGAAGGTAAAAAAGGTATGGACGCAAGCCCTGAAGGCGTTGCTAAGTTCTTATCTGAAAACGAAGGCGAGCTATAATTTAGCCCTTAGTTTTAAATAAATAAACCGCCAATTGGCGGTTTTTTTATTTGTAGCGTTAGCTCACTTTAAAATAAGCTCGCAAAGTTAAAACGAGAAACTAACTTTAGTGTAGAAGTATCGGCCTCTAGGGTTGTGTACACCTGAGGCATAACCGTATAGATCAGCGTCGCCATCACCAATTGCAAATGGTGGCTCTTCATCAAATAAGTTATTTACACCTAGCGATACTTTAGTTGAGTCAGTAACACGATAAGATGTTTGTAAGTCTACCAATGTTTGCGAATCAATCATACGTGATGTATTGCTATCAAAGTCTAAATTACCGTCAAAATCAATATCTGGGGTATCTTCAAACTCACCTACATAACTGATGTTTACGTTTGTATTAAACTCGCCAATTTCCCAGTTTGTAGAGAAAATCCAGCGGTGCTCTGGATAGCCATACTCACCGGTGTAATCGCGGCCATCTTTTTCAAATTTATCTTGGTATGCCCATTCTAAATTAAATTTCAATAAACCTAAGTCATCAAGTGAGTGATTGTAGTTAGCTGAAACATCAACCCCAGATACTTCTTGCGAAGAAACGTTTTCAAATGTGCTGTAAATTTTTTGAATTGTTCCTAAGCTATCGCCACCTGTAGGTGTTAAGCGCACACATACAGTACTATCTTGGTTATTACACTCAGAGTTATAAATTGGACCAAACTCTTGCTCATCAATTTTGTTATCTTGAGTGATGCTCCACACATCGACACTTAAACCAAACTCAGCAGAAGGCGCCCAAATAAAGCCGACATTCCATGATTCTGATTCTTCAGCTTCAAGGTCAGGGTTACCAGCAAATTCAATGTTGTAATCAAGTGCATCACAATCAAGGCCTGTTGCCTCACATCGGTATGTATCTACAAAGAATTGGCTTTCTTGAGATGGGCCCAAACCAACTTGTGCCAAAGAAGGCGCTCTAAAGCCTTGTGCCCAAGAGCCACGCACTGTGATTTCATCAGTAGGCGCCCAGCGAAGAGCTACTTTAGGGTTTGTTGTTGTACCGAAGTCACTGTAGTCATCGTAACGGCCAGCAAGTTGTAGCTCTAAATTATCAGCAAGAGGGATAGAAAACTCGACATAGGCTGCGTATTGTTCACGATCTGCAGATGCAGATACAGACTCTGTGCCAAATATTAAACCACGTTGAAATTGATCATCTGGAATGTCATTAACGTCTTCTTCACGGTACTCAATACCTGCAGCCATCATTACTACATCATCGCCAAAACTAAATGCTTCACCTGTAATGTTTGCATCAAAGGAAGTCATGTGAGACTCACCACGACGCACTAAGCTTGTTGTAATACGATCAATTACAGCAGGGTCGTTGTATGTGCCACCAAATGGATTGTAGTTTCCTGCATCAATTTCTTGTTGTAAGAAATCAGTACGTACCCAACCTTGTGTTCTATCACCTGTTTGCAGAGATTTACTACGGCCTTTTTGTACAGCGGTTTCCCAGCTCCAGTCATTAAACTCACCTCTAAGCCCTGCAACAAAGCGAAGAGTATCTGATTCAATATCCCATTGGCGTGCGCCAGCATCAACTGTACGGTAACGACCAATTTGAATGTCTTCACCAAATGGATTGTTAGGGTGGCTAGCTGGGACAGTTAAGCCTGCATCTTCATCAAGTGGAGTAGGGGCTCCGGCCGCAACAGACGTATTGTGCTGTACTGCCATTTCTAAAAAGCCCGTAATGCCATTATCAAAGTTATATTCAAATTGAGAAATAGCACCCACGCGTTCAGACGCTGGTGCGATATAACCGTAGGGGCCGTAATCAAATAAACAACTGCCGCTTGAAGTTGCATTTTCAGCAGGACAAGCCGGATCAATTGTTTTAACACCGTCTACATAAAAATATCCAGGGAAGCCACGAGATGAGCGAAAATCTTCACCACCATAAGGTGATTGATTTGCTGTACCTAAGCTGCCCATTTCATCAGAAGAAAGAGATGTATTTTTAAAGTAATCGATAATAACTGATGCGCTACTTTTCTCGCTAGTAGTACCCCATACTAAACTTGCTGTTGTTTCTTCATAATTTGGACCATCAGTACCACCGTAGCCCAAATTAACTTCAACACCGTCAATGTCTTTTTTCAAGATAACGTTTACCACACCCGCCACTGCGTCTGAGCCGTAGATAGCTGAAGCACCATCTTTTAGTATATCGATTCGCTCAATGGCAGAAACTGGGATACTGTTAATATCTACAAATGAGTTTGTGATACCTTCGGCAAATGCACTAATAGATACACGACGGCCATTGATTAGTACGAGCGTAGCATCAGCACCTAAGCCACGTAAACTAACAGCAGCAGACCCATTTGCAGTTGAATCTTGGTTGTTACCACGTGTTGAGAAAGTACCGCTACCCGCTACAGGCATTCTTTCGAGGAGTTGTTGTAGGTTGTCATAACCCATGTTCTCAATATCAGCTCTTGCGATTGATTGAACCGGAGAAGGTCCTTCGATATCTGAACGTTTGATTCGTGAGCCAGTTACTTCAATGCGCTCTACTTTTTTAGCTTCTTCAGCAGCGTAAGTTGTTGTTGTAAAACCTGCTGAAAGTGCGATTGTAGCACCTGCAATTAAGCTAGGTGTAAATGCAGTTGATTGCTTCATCCTTAAGTCCTTGTTGATATGTTATAAATTTAGTTGCTCTATACCAATCCTTTTTAAATTGTTAAATAAATCCCATATTTAAGCGGATTGATATAACAAGCGACGACATTAATATCATGTAACTTAAGTGTTAGCAATTAGACTGAAATGTGATTTTAGTATGATTTTTTGTGTGTTTTTGGATGATTTTAAAACAGATGTTATGCGCTGAAGAAGGTTGAAATAGGCGCATATGTTTTATTTTGGAAATAACAAATACAGCCTAAATGCGAGTAATAATTAAATTAATTAATTCACAATAAAATTGTAATAAATTATTTACATATATATTCTGAATGAATAGTAATCTTGTTGTATATTAATACAACAAATAATAGTTGGTTTTTTAATAAAAAAAAACGCCTAACTTGTTAGTTAAGCGCTGTGCTTATACTTTGTGTTTCATTAAACGTTCTTTTTCGCGAGACCAATCTTTATTTTTCCCATCGTCACGTTTATCGTGCAACTTTTTACCTTTTGCTAGATGAAATTCAAGTTTTACCCAACATTTTTTCCAGTACATAGCTGTAGCTATTAATGAATAGCCATCTCGCTCTGTTGCACCGAGTAGACGGTCAAGTTCGCGTCTGCTTAATAGTAACTTACGATAACGCAACGGATCGCAAATTACATGGGTTGATGCACTATTAAGTGGCTGGATTTGCGCGCCAAGTAAAAATGCTTCGCCATTTTTAAGATGAATATAAGTTTCGGTGATGTTTACCTTACCTGCTCGGATACTTTTTACTTCCCAGCCTTGTAGTTCAACACCTGCTTCAAACTTATCGTGTAAAAAATACTCATGTCGCGCTTTTTTGTTTAGCGCGATGGTATTACTTGTCGATTTTGATGAATTTTTCTTAGCCATAGTGCCCTATAATATACGTAATGTGAGATGTTTTACATCGATTTTTTAATAATGCTTTTAAAAATTAAGCTTTAATTTAAGCAGCATGAAAATTTGGGGAAACGCGCAAAGCTTGCTAAAATTCGCCCACACAGTTGGGAGTGAGTATGCCACAAATAGAAAAAAGTGCGCTGGTTATGTACAGCACTAAAGAGATGTTTGATCTAGTTAATGATGTAGAAGCTTATTCGCAGTTTTTACCAAATTGCTCAGACTCAAAAATTGTTTCACAGCATGATAATAACATGACCGCGAGTTTAGAAATATCCAAGGCGGGTATAAAAAAGTGGTTTACCACCGAAAACACCTTTGTTGATGAGCAAACAGTGTTGCTAAGCCTTGTTGATGGACCATTTAAGATGTTAAAAGGACGTTGGCACTTTCAAGAGCTTGACGCCAAAGCATGTAAAGTTCACTTGCAACTAGAATTTGAATTTTCAAATAAGTTAATAGAGCTTGCCTTTGGTAAGATTTTTAACGATGTTGCAAAAAATATGGTGAGTGCATTTACTCAACGTGCAAAACAGGTTTATGGAGCGAGAGCATGATTAATGTTGAGGTGGTCTTTGCATTACCAACCACGGCCACGTGTTTATCAATTGAAGTGCCACAAGGGACTACAGTCGAGCAAGCTGTTATTCAGTCAGGTATTATACAAAAGTGCCCTGAGATAGATGCTACATCGCTAACGTTAGGTGTGTGGAATCGAACTGTAAAAGCTAACTATGAATTAAAAGACGGTGACCGTATAGAAATATATCGTCCATTAATTGCAGATCCTAAAGATGCGCGTAGAAAGCGTGCAGAAAAAGCTAAAGAAGAGGGGCGTGCAAATAAAATAACGGGTGGCCGCCCACTCGAAAAGTAACGCAAATCGGTATAAACGTGGAAAAATTTAACGGATTAAATCACACGCTAACGTTGTTTAAAATGGTAAAAGCTTTTAAATAAACCAATAAAAAAGGTGAGCCATGCTCACCTTTTTTTACCACTTGAGAAATTTATTGCTCGAGCGGTGTAGTAAAGTTTTCAGGTTGGTCATAATCACCTGAAATTGAAACTAACTTTTCATTTTCAAAGTTAATTACTAACTCTTTATTTTGCTCGTTTTTACGGCCTTTATTGAAGCTGTAAATATAACGCCAAGTATTGTTATCAAAGGCGTCTTCGGCAATAGGTCTGCCTAATACGTAAACAACTTGCTCTCGAGTCATATTTACACGAAGTTTTTCAACATCCGATTGCTCTAAAAAGTTGCCTTGTGGGATGTTAATTCGGTATACCCAGCTAGAGCAACCTGCTGCTGAGCTAAGTGTTAAAGCAACGATAAGCCAAAGAGAAAAAGTTTTTAACGACTGCATTGTTAGTTGTGATCCTTATTTTTTATAATCTGCATGATACCGATTAGTCACTGAAGGTAAAACCCTTTTAAGCAATTGTTTTATGTTAAGGGCGTTAAGGTAATGTTTTGACCATAAATAATGAAAAAAGTTTACAGCACATCGAAACGAATATTTTAAAAACGGAGTCTACTTGGTTTTTATATATAGTTGAGACACGATTTGGTCATTGGTACACAGGGATCACGACTAATGTTGAAAAACGCTTTGCAACTCATCAAGCCGGCAAAGGGGCCAAAAACCTTAGAGGGAAAGGGCCGCTTTTACTTATTCATCAACAACAAGTTGGTAATAAAAGTGAAGCAAGTAAACTTGAGTATCAATTAAAAAAGCTTCCTAGGGCCAAAAAAGAAGCATACGTTTTAGCATTTAATACCGGCGACACTAAAATCATTTAGTTAATTTATTTAGATTAAACCGTATTCGCTGTGGGCAAAAGCTAGCTTTTAATATAGCTTTTGCTCACAAAGGAAATATAGCAGTTATAGCTGCTTAGCGATGTTTTTCAAAGGTAGCGACAAGTGCATCGAGTGTTTGAGCGCTGTTTGCCAAGTCACGAATAGCTTGCTCTGTATTGATTTGCTCGCTCATTGCTTTATCGCTAATTTCACTTATTTGCTCTATGTTACGACCTACATCAGCAACCACATTACTTTGCTGCTCAGTTGCAGTTGCAATAAGCGTAGCCATATCGTTTATTTGATTAGCTGTTTCGGCTATCGCATCGAGTAATTCTACTGAGCTTTGCATGGCTCCAACGCTTTGCTGCGCTTTATCTTTTGATTGGCTAATATCGTTAACTACATCATCAGATATTCTTGTAAGCTCTTCAATCATAGATTGAATTTCGGTGGTTGATTGCGATGTACGGTTTGCCAGAGCGCGTACTTCATCAGCAACAACAGCAAAGCCTCGGCCGTGCTCACCTGCGCGAGCAGATTCAATTGCCGCGTTTAAAGCAAGTAGATTAGTCTGATCCGATATCCCTCTAATTGAATCCACAATACTTGCTATATCAACCGTTTTTTTAGAAAGCAAAGTAACTTGCTCTGTTATGCCATCAATATCGCTAGCTAGGGCTGAGATAGTTGCCTGGCTTTGTAATACTTGTTTGTGGCTTTGAATGGTGTTCTCACGGCTGTTATCGGTTAACTTAGCTGTATTCGCTGCGCTTTGTGCTATTTCTTGCACTGTAGCGCCCATTTCGTTGATAGCTGCTGCGACAGATATTGTTTGCTCTTTTTGATTATCAATTGCTTGCGAGTTTCGTTTTGCCTGTTCAAATACATGATCAGAACTTTGGCGAATATCGTGGCTTTCACTGGCAACTTGAGTAATCGCTGTTTCTATTTTATTTATAAACTGGTTAAAGCCATTACTTAAATTGTTGAGCTCTGGTTGGCTTGATTCTGGTAAGCGGTACGCTAAGTTTGCATCGCCAGAGCCTAAGCGTGAAAATAACTCAGCCATTTTAGAAAGTGGAGATGAAAGAGAGCGAGCAAGTAAGTAACTAATCAAGCTAGCAACTAACGCGGTGATTACTGTAAAAGTAAATATTTGCCATTGTAGGGTGTTTACACTTGCGAATACTTCACTTTTCGGTACTTGAGCTACAACATATAAGTCAGTGTTTTTAATTGGGGTTGCAGCTATAAGAGTTGGTTCGCCATTTAAGTTAATTTCTTCTAGTGCAAAGCCATTACTATTAAATAGTTGGCTGTGAATATTTGCAGTATATAAATCGTCAATATTTGCTTTTGCTACTTTATTGGCATCTTTATGAAGTTGAATTAATCCATTTTTATCTGCAATAAATACAAAACCTGTTTGCTCAATTTTAAATTGCTGTAATAGCTTTTGCATATCAGTGATGCTTTTTGCAAGACCTGCTAAACCAGTACCATTAGCTTGCTGATGGTTTACAAACATTTTCACATCATTGGCTGACTCTTGATAAATACTGATAGAATAAGGTTGTTTTGATTGTTTGAACGCAAAAAACCAGCCATCAGCTGTATCATTTTTTAACACACGCAAAAAACCATTCTGGTTCCAGTACTGTGCAGTGTCTCTATTTGCCCAAGATGCTGTTGCTAAATCGTATTGCTGGGCAACACGATTTAATTCTTTTAATAATAAGGTGTCGTCTTGATTACTAGACTGAGCCCACTGTAAAACAAATTCGTTTGATGATAGTTGCTGAGCAGCACCAAGTAACTCATTAATTTCACCGCCTATATGATTACTGATTGTTTGCAGTTTACTAGGTAGCTCTGACTCGATCATACGTTGCTCAATTATGTCTTTAGAGCTGTATAAAGAGGTCAAGCCAATCAGTGCCGCTACGCATATAGCAATAACACTGCCTAAAGCTGTGATTTTTTGAGTAATAGAAAGGTTTTGTATCGTCATGATATTAATTAATTTTACAACTGAGTAGAGGACTATACTAGCACATTATTTATTTAGAGCTAGATATTGCCTACTGTGAAATGAATAGAAGGTAGCGTGTTATGGTTAAAGTTTTATGAATATGCATAAAAAAGCCCATAAGCAAAGCATATGGGCTTGGTTTCTAACAAGCGAAACATTTATCGTTTAGGGTTAAACAATCTTTTTCATTGCTGACATGTAGCCACGTAATTTAGCACCTACTTTTTCAACTGGGTGTTCACGAAGGGCGGCGTTAATTTGAATTAATGTTTGGTTATCAACTTGGTTACTGTGCTCGCCAAGGCCTTTACCAATGACATCTGTATCAATTTTTTTCATAAAATCTGCAAGTAATGGCAAACATGCATGGTTATATAGGTAACATCCATACTCTGCAGTGTCAGAAATTGTACGGTTCATTTCAAAAAGCTTTTTGCGTGCAATAGTATTAGCAATTAATGGCGTTTCATGTAAAGACTCGTAGTAAGCTGACTCTTCAATAATACCGGCTGCTGTCATGGTTTCAAAAGCAAGTTCAACACCTGCTTTTACCATTGCTACCATTAAAATACCGTTATCAAAAAATTCCTGTTCTGAGATTTCTACATCGCCAGCAGGGGTCTTTTCAAAGTTAGTCTCTGCTGTTTCAGCGCGCCATTTAAGTAAGTTTACGTCATCGTTATTCCAGTCTTCCATCATAGTGCGTGAGAAAGTGCCGTCGATGATGTCATCTTGATGCTTATTATAAAGCGGGCGCATAATTAGTTTTAGCTCTTCGCTTAGTTCGAACGCTTTTACTTTTGCAGGGTTTGAAAGGCGGTCAAGCATGTTTGTAACGCCGCCGTACTTAAGTGCTTCGGTAATTACTTCCCAGCCGTATTGAATTAGCTTTGATGCATAACCCGCATCAACGCCTTTTTCTATCATTTTATCAAAACATAAAATAGAGCCAGTTTGTAACATGCCACATAAAATGGTTTGCTCGCCCATTAGGTCTGACTTAACTTCAGCAATAAATGATGATTTAAGTACTCCTGCACGGTGTCCGCCAGTCCCTGCTGCATACGCTTTAGCTTGTGCTAAACCATGACCTTGAGGGTCATTTTCTGGGTGAACAGCAATTAGAGTTGGTACACCAAAACCGCGTTTGTATTCTTCACGTACTTCAGAACCAGGACACTTAGGCGCAACCATGATTACAGTAATGTCTTCACGTACTTGCATGCCTTCTTCAACAATATTAAAGCCATGAGAGTAGGCAAGTGTAGAGCCTTTTTTCATAAGCGGCATAATTGCACTTACTACAGCAGTATGTTGCTTATCTGGTGTTAAATTAAGTACTACATCAGCTGTTGGGATTAGTTCTTCGTAAGTGCCAACAGTAAAGCCGTTTTCAGATGCGTTCAAAAATGATTGGCGACGCTCAGAAATAGCTGATGCGCGTAATGTGTAAGAAACATCTAAACCAGAGTCACGTAAGTTTAAGCCTTGGTTTAAACCTTGTGCGCCACAGCCTACAATAACTAGTTTTTTACCTTTAAGTGCATCAACGCCATCGGCAAATTCGCCTGCGTCCATAAATTCACATTGCGCTAATTGCGCTAATTGCTCGCGTAAAGGTAAGGTATTGAAATAATTCGCCATTGTTAGTGTCCTATAAAGTCATGTTTGTTAGATGCGCAATGTTTACTGCGCTTACAAACACCATATGTAAAATCGTTGCTTGCGTAAAATGATATATTTGAATTAAAGTGTTTCATAATATGAAATGCAGGGGGTTGGATGGAACATAAGCACTTAAACTACTTTTTAGCGTTGGCTAAAACACTTCACTTTGGGCGCGCAAGTGAGCTTTGCCACATAAGCGCACCCACTTTGAGCCGAAATATAAAACATTTGGAAGAAGAAGTTGGAGTAGCATTGTTTATCCGCGATAACCGAAGCGTTAAATTAACGCGTGAGGGGGAGTCCTTTATTGATTACGCAACGGCAACGCTTGCTAATTGGCAACGTTTTAAAACGAATGTAAAAGACCCACAACAGCATATTTACGGCAAAGTAAGTATTTATTGTTCTGTAACTGCATCTTATAGTTTTTTACATCAAATATTAGAACAACTTCGTGCGCAGCATCAGTACATAGAGATAACATTAAATACAGGCGACCCAGCACTTGCTATAAATCGTGTGCTTGATGGCCACGAATTAATGGCAATTGCAGCTAAGCCTAATAAATTACCGTCGCAAATTGCCTTTGTTGATATTGGGCACTCACCACTTTTATTAATTGGCCCAAAAATTCAATGTCCGATCACACAAAAGCTTACACAAAATAGTGATGATATTAATTGGTCTGATTTAGAGTTTATTGTCCCAGAACAAGGTTTTTCTCGCCAAAGGTTAGAGCATTGGTGGCGCAAAAATAATATTCACGGAAAAATCTACGCTCAAGTTGCAGGACATGAAGCAATGGTATCTATGGTGAGCTTAGGACTAGGTGTCGCTATGGTCCCTAAAATAGTGCTAGATAACAGCCCGCTGCAGGATAAGGTACAAATACTAACACCAAAAATGCAAGCACCTGAAGGGTTTGATATCGGTTTGGCGGTATTAAGAAAAGAGTTAAATGACCCTGCAATCAGTGCGTTGTGGAATATTGCGCAAACTTTAGAAGCAAAAGCAATTTAATATACACACAGAGCAAGTAAATTAGTTAAATAGTATTAATATAGGTTGCGTATGAGTTTACTATTACTTAACATTGAGTGCTAATAATAAAAACAATGACGCTTGAGAGTTTATTTATGAACCACGCCGTATCACTTGCTCATTCTGCTCAATGCCTTAAAAAGGCGATTCCTTTGATGGTAAAATACCGCATGCCGGTTACGCCTATCAACTATGCAATTTGGTACTGTTACATTCAAGGGAGTAACCCTTCATTAAATGCTGAATTAGACCATGTTATTGCTGAGCAACAAACATGCTCACAAGACAAAGCAAAAGAAATTTTTGATAAGCATTTAACGCAAGACGATCTGGCTTTCTTTCAAGAAATGACTGAAAAGTTCCATACAACCATGGAGCAAGTCCAGCAAGATATAAGCACCACGCTTGAACATTCCAAAAGCTTTACAACAAGTTTAGTTGATTCACAAAATGAATTAAATATGCTTGCTGATGTAAATTCTTATAATGAAATATTAGGTTGTGTAGAGCGCTTAACCGACGATTCTATTGCTATGCAGGATTATGCTAGAGAATTTCAAACTAAGTTAGCTGTTGCTTACAACGAAATAAAAGATTTAAAAGAAGCACTTAATATTTCAAAAGAAGCAGCTGATACCGACACGCTTACGGGGTTTTATAACCGAGGTAAGTTTGATTCAGATATCGTAAAATTTTGTTTTGAATACTCAGAGAAAGCACAGGAAGATTCTCTTGCCGTACTAATTATGTTTGATATTGATCACTTTAAACGTTTTAACGATGACTTTGGTCATCAAAAGGGTGACGAAGTGTTGAGGTTAGTTGCCAAAAAAGTGAGAGAAAATACAACTGAAACAGCAAATATATATAGATACGGTGGCGAAGAGTTTTGTATAACAGCTTATTTTGACACTATTAACGATATAATAGCGTTTGCCGATTGTATACGTTTAGCTATTGCGAAATTAGCGATTCGTAAAAAGCATGATATAACAGCTAAACGTGCTATTTCTGCAAGTTTTGGTTTAGCTATTTTACGTCCATTTACTAATAGCTCAGTTTTAGTTGAGCGTGCAGATAGAGCCTTATATATCGCAAAAACGCATGGCCGAAACCGAATAGAAATAGCCCCTGATATTTAATAAGCATCAGAAGCTTGATTTATTAAGGCTAAAGCCGCTATTAACTTTGGTAACCTAGTAGCTTGTAAGGTTAATAAAAAAAAGTTGTTAGAGTTGGCTTCCTGCAGATTTTATTTGAATTAAAGCATTTGCGAGGTTATCCCTCATTTCCAAAGTTTCTCAAAGCAGTGCCAGCTTAGCCAACGCACATAACTAATTTGAAGGGTTTGTCACTTCAAAAACACAAAAGTTAACATTTGTGTATACAAATTGTGAATAATTGTAACCAGCTAGAGCTAGTTTAAAAAGACCTTGCTAGTATGGGGAACTTACTTAATTTAATACTTTGATGTACGCTGATGCGGTATTCCTTCTCCTTATTAACTGCTCTATGTTTTAGCACTTTGTTTGCTTGCCTTTCGGTGCAAGCAACACAGGCAAGCAAGCATGCTGACGATTATACAGAGCAAGATATAACAACTGATCGCCTGCATTTGAGTTTAAGCGTTGGGGCTGGAGTTATAACCAACCCTTTGCATGGTGGAGATAATATTCCGCTTGTGCTTATTCCACAAATTGCGTTTTATGCAGAGCAATGGTTTTTTGATAATGGCCGCCTTGGCTATTCATTTTCACAATCCCCAAAGCATCACTTTAATCTAGTTAGTGAACTCAACTCTGAATCTCGCTTTTTTATAGACTGGCACCCTAAAAATGTATTTGCATTGCAAAGTAGTGCTCTTAATAATCAGTTTGTAATGCAAAATGAAGCCTCGTCCTCTCGCTACGCTGATATTGATAATTTGCATAAACGGCAAATTGCCTTGGATGCGGGTGTTGCATATCACTATGTAAATGATGACCATGTTTTTTCAGTTCAGGCTCTGCATGATATAACCGATGTTTATCGAGGTGTACGCGGTGCATTGCAGTGGCAATATCATACTGTGCTAGGAAAGCTTAAAATAAAGCCAACACTTGGAATAAACTATAAATCTGCGGAACTAAATAGCTATTTTTATGGACTTAATGAGGGTGAAACTCAATTTGGCAAAATAGACGTTGGTAGTAGTTGGCAACCTTATGCTAAAATCGACGCCCGTTGGCCACTGAGTAAGGCTGACTCTCTTCGTTTTCATGTAGCATATTACGACTATTCGGCTATGGATGGCAGTCCGCTCTTTGAACGTACTTATTCAATGACTGCATTTATAGGATTCGATCGTACTTTTTAATATGAAGTATTCAATATTAGTTGTGTTTATTACCACTTTTTTTAGTGGTTTTAGTGTGGCACAAACCCCTGTTTTTAGTGTTTCTCCAAAAGTCTGCGTGGTTTCCGAACAGCAGGATTTTTGCGATCTTGATTTACAGTTTAAATGGCTATTAAACACCTATAGTGATGTCTGTTTGTATCAACAAGAACAACTACTTCAATGCTGGCAGCAGCAGCGTTCTGGGCAATTTAATTATAAAGCGCGTGTTCAGGTGGAGACCATATACTCCTTAATCAATCCTCATACGGGTGTGTTAATAGCAAAAACACAGGTTGAAGTACAAAGCGCCCATGCTAAAAAAAATAGGCGTAGGCTTCGCTCTCCGTGGAGCTTTTTTTAATTTAGGAGCAACTAATGCCAAAAATTTTACTTGTTGAAGATGATCTCGGTTTACAACAGCTAACAAAAGATTACCTTGAACATAATGGCCTTGAAGTCGAAGTGTTAGAGCGTGGTGACGAAGTGTTTAATTACCTAGAAAACAATACACCCGATTTAATGATTCTAGACGTTATGCTGCCAGGTAAAGATGGCTTTAGCGTTTGCCGCCAAGTAAGAGATAAATTTACTCTACCAATTTTAATGTTGACTGCTAAAGGTGAAGACTTCGACCAAGTGCTTGGTTTAGAACTTGGTGCTGATGATTATGTAATAAAACCAGCAGAGCCACGTGTATTACTAGCGCGGATCAATGCATTACTACGACGTGGGCAACCAATAGTAAAGTCTAGTGAAGAACTGCAGTTTGGTGATTTAGTCATCGATAAAACAAGCCGTATTGTAAAACTAAGTGATTCAGAGATTGTATTAACTTCGCACGAGTTTGAACTACTATGGCTATTAGCGTCAAATGCGGGTGAAGTACTAAGCAGAGAACATGTGCACCAACATATGATTGGCCGTCAATACGACGGACTTGATAGAACTGTGGATGTACGCGTATCACGAATTCGTAAAAAATTAGGCGATAATAGTGATAAGCCGTATCGTATAAAAACCGTATGGGGACAAGGCTATTTATTTGTTTCTGATGCATGGGATCTTTAGAACTATTTAAGGTTAATCGGCTGTAATGGGAAAACTGTTTACCAGCTTATACTTATATATCATTGTTTCATTATTTGTTGTAAGTGGTGTTATTGAGCAGCTGTGGCCCTATGAAGAGTCGCAGCAGCAGGTCTTCTTAGACGATGAGTTTGGGCAATCACTGTGGTTGCTTTCACAAACCCCAAATGGTCTTAAAAAACTAAAGCATAACTTTGAAAGTAAAGTGATTGAACGACGTGATTTAATACTTCCTCAAAAACAACAATCGCAGCTAAATCAAAACCACTACTTATATTTGTATGATAAGCAACAACGCATTGTTTGGTATGTAGATCTCGGTAATGATTCATTACTTCAAGTAGGACCGGTAGGCGTATTAACGCAGCAATCATCTTCTGTTTGGCCGTATTTATTACTACTTATTATTGTAGGTATACCAGTTGGGCTATGGAGCTTTTTACTCTGGCGTGACTTTGAAAAGCTACGTAAAGCGTGTGAAGCGGTAGAAGGTTTGCAAGACTTTCAACTAAATGACTCTTCTAAGTCTTTCTTTTTACCTATAACTGATACTTTAAAGGTAATGCAGCAACGTATTGAGTTTTTACTTAGTGCGCAGCAAGAACTTACCTCATCGGTGTCGCATGAGTTTAGAACACCACTAGCACGTTTAAAGTTTGCAATAGTCATGCTACAAGAACAAATGCTTGACGAAAAAGGCGAAAAATACCTAACAAACATGCAAACAGATATTAGTGAGCTTGAGTCACTAGTTTCTGAAATGCTTGAATACGCGCGATTAGACTCTCAACAACCAAGTTTACAGCCAATAAACTGCGATTTAGCTGGGCTGGTAAAAACCACTGTTGAAAAGCTAAATTTTGAAGCTAGAACAACGCTCTCTATAAACCTCCCTGAGCATTTAAATTACTACTGTGATAGCCACTTTATGGCGCGAGTATTTCAAAATTTAATTGGCAATGCGCTCAAATACACTCATCAACAAGTCAAAATTTCATTGCTACAAGAGGCAACTCACATCGTATTGATTGTTGAAGATGATGGTGAAGGGATTGACCCCGTTGAGCGAGAAAACGTATTTAAGCCTTTTACTCGATTAGATAAAAGTAGAGGCAAGGACACTGGTGGCTTTGGTTTAGGGCTTGCTATAGTTGCTAAAATTGTGTCGTGGCACCAAGGAGAGTGTAAAGCAGAAAGCTCAAGCTTAGGTGGTGCTAAATTTATTGTATATTTACCTCTTAAATTTAAGACATAAAAAAAGCGCCTAAGGCGCTTTTTTTGCGGTTAAAAACCAAAATCAACAAGTAGCAATATAATAGACCGCAAGTATTTAAAAAAGTTCTCAATTATTTTTTATTTTTTTCAAGTAATGGCATTAACATTTGCTCAAGGCCATTTAGTTTAACCTCATACATCATCGCTAGTTGGCTACCAAGTTTCGAGTTAGGAAATCCCTGCTGTTTGAACCACACCAAATAAGGTTCTGGTAGTAGTAATAAAGGGCGCCCAGCATATTTCCCAAAAGGCATCGTTGTATTTACAGCTATTTTTAATTGTTTTGGATCCATAAGAGTTACTTAGGTTTTAAAGTCTGCGTAAGTGTAAGGGATTTTAGAAATATAAAATAGGCTGTGACGGGCAAGAAACAGCCTATTTTGCGAGGGAGTAGGCCCTCTGATTTAATAATTTTTTGTTGATTAATATAAACCTAGTTGAACTTTAATTAGCTGGGATCTAATTAAGTTATTATTAGAACATGGGGTTTTATTTAACCAACATGGATAGTCTACCTGTTTTTTATGGTCGTGGTGAAATGGCTTGTAAAGGAATGTAAATAGAATTGCTTTTCATTTAAAAACTAATAACAAAGCCTTAATGATTTTAAGGCTTTGTTATTTATAGACGTTATAAAAAGTGATTATTCGTTAAATAGCTCTTGTTTAACGTGCTCTGCAAAACCACTACCTGCTTCTAAGTAAAAGTTATAAGTAGAATGAACACCCATTTCTTCTAGCTCTTTTTGTTGATCAGGGTAGTTTGCAATAGCTGTTACTTGGCCTTTATAACCTGAGGCTTGTAGTTGCTCTAGCGCAAAAATATTTTGCATATGCTTTGGCATTGCAAGCATGACCATTTCTACTTGCGAATGATTTACTCGTTGCCAAAAGTCAGGATCTGTTGCATCAGCAATTAATACGTTGCGGCCTCTGTTAACGTGCTTATCTACCACTTCAGGTTTTATATCTATGCCTGCAACAACATTTGGGTGAGTCGCGTTAATAGTCTCATAAGCACCAGTACCAATACGTCCCATACCAAAAATGACTATTTTAGTATCGTTTAGGTTAACGGGTAGCTCTTCAGCTAAACGAGTTTTGCTTTCAAACTTTAATAGCCAGTGCTCTATTTTTACGTATAGCTCGTTTGAGCGCTTATTTAACGGCGAGGCAATTACAAAGGTAATAGAAACAGCAATTGCCATTACGGCCAGCCACTCAGAAGTGATCATGCCTGTGCTAGCTGCTACTGCACATACAATTAACCCAAATTCACTGTAGTTAGATAAACTAAAGGCGGTAAGTAATGATGTACGTGCGCGTAGTTTGAATATATTTGTGAACACGTAATAAAGCGCTATTTTAATAGGTAAAACTAAAACAAGTATAATAGCAACGATTAATGAGCTAGTGGTTAGCTCTGCGCTCAAGCCAATACTTAAGAAAAAACCGACTAATAATATGTCTTTTAAATTAAGCAGAGATTTTGATAGTTCTCCTGCTTTTTTATGTGGTGCAAACATCATCCCAATTATGAGTGCGCCTAGGTCGCCTTTTAATCCTGCAAATTCAAATGCATGATAACCAGCAACTAAAGCAAAGAAAAAACCAAATAATGGTAATAGTTCACCATGTTTAGAGCGATTTAATACGCCATACATGACAGGTCGTAATAAAGGCAGAGCAATTATTAATGCAATTGCCCATACATTTGGAATTTTACCTGTACTAATCGCTAAAAAGATAACAGCAAAGATATCTTGCATGACTAGTATACCAATGGCTATTTTACCGTGAAGGCTTGCCATTTCTCCGCGTTCTTCAAGCACTTTTACTGCAAATACAGTACTTGAAAAACTAAGCGCAAACCCAACTAATAAAGCACTTTGCCAACTTAAATCAATAAACAGTGGAATAGCGAAAACACCAAGCAATAACATAAAGCCACTAAAAAGCGCGCTGCTAAAAATAATATGCAATGTTGCAGGCGCCCACACTTGGGGTTTAATTAAACTGTTTACCTTTAGCTTTAAACCAATACTAAAAAGAAGAAGGGTTACGCCAAGTGCTGCTATTGTATCGAGCAACTCTGTACTTTTATAACCCGATAAATTTAAAGCAAAACCTGCTAATAAAAATCCAATAAGAGGAGGCAGCTTTAACTGATAAACAGCAAAGCCACACACAAACGCGGCGGCAAAATAGATTAGTTCCATAATTCTTAATATCACTTCATTTGGGGTTGCAGTGTAACGAAAAATTTATACCATTGAAAATAAAAATAGACCTAAAAATGAACGCGTCTAATCAAATACTTGCCTAGCTGTGTATAAAAAATGCGCATCAAACATATATTTAATCGTAAATAGCATGTAAATAACATTTTTTCACTGACATTGGCTTTTAAATATGGTTAAGATGCGATAACGAAGAAGTTTAAGCAAGAGCAAATAATAGAACCGTTCAGCTTAAGGAGAAATATATGTTTAAAAAGATTTTAGCGTCGGTAGGTATTGGTGCTGCAAAAGTAGATACTGTTTTAGAGACTGAACACCTACAACCTGGTCAGCTTTTTAATGCACAAATAGTCATTACCGCAGGTGATGTTAGCCAAGATATTGCAGGCTTAGATTTATTACTTATGACCCGTGTTAAAGTGGCAGGTGATGATGGCGATTATTTTACCAATCATGTGATTGACCAATGGCGAATTACAGATATAGGTACAATTGAGCCTGGCGAAGTTAAAAGTATCCCTTTTGAAGCACGTCTTCATTCTGAAACACCTATTACAGAAATTAATGCAGGTTACAATCAATCCCATGTGTGGCTTGAAACAGGTTTAGATATTGATTTAGCACTTGATCCGAGCGATAAAGACCATTTACATATTTACCCTAATGAAGCTGTTAAAACGTGCATGCAGGCGATGGAAAAGCTAGGTTTTAGCTTAATGAAAGCTGATGTAGAAAAAGGCCATTTGCGCGCTTCAACATTTCAATCGTTATCGGGCTGTTATCAGGAACTTGAATATAAGCCAAATAGCCGTAGTTTATTTGGCATTCAAGAGATCGAGTTGTCATTTGTACCAGAGGCACATAAAACACACGTGCTTATAGAGCTAGACAGGGCCTTTAGAGGCGATGGTTATGTAGATTTAACGATAGAGCATGACCACGTGAATTTATCGCAGTTGTGCGACCAACTAGAGCGCTTATTTGCTTAATATAAACTAACAAGTGAATAATTTTATTAAACCCGGCCTAGGCTGGGTTTATTGTTTATAGGATTTAAAATGCAATTTAAATGTGAGCAGTTTAATGCTTTAGATGCGCATACTCTTTTTACTATTATGCGAGGACGTGTAGACGTATTTGTTGTAGAGCAGGCGTGCCCTTACCCTGAACTTGATGATGTAGATATTGATTTAAATACACAGCATTTATATACACTAGACAATGGGCGGCTACACACTTATGCGCGATGCTATGAAAAAAATGAGCAATACAGCGCAATAGGACGCGTGCTGGTAAGTAAAAGTGCGCGTGGCAAAGGCTACGCCACTGTACTTGTAAGTAAAGCTATAGAATGTTGTAAAGAGCGGTGGCCTGAACGAGATATTTATATTGGCGCACAAACCTACTTACTTGATTTTTACCGCTCCTTTGGCTTTGAAGATTACAAAAGTGAATATCTAGAAGACGGTATACCTCATCAAGATATGATTTTAAAACTCACTCAATGAATCCAATTGAAGCAGCTATAAAAAAGCCCACTAATGTGGGCTATTTTATTTAAAACTATTTTAAGGCTAAGGTATCATTTAGCTCAATAGTGAATGTAAAAACACCATGCCAATAGCCAGTGGACATACAAACTTAGTATACCAAGGCCATATTTTCCAAAACAATGTATTGTGAACTTCAGGGTTACCCTCTTGAATTGCTTTTAGTAATGAGCCTCTATACCAAATCCAGCCTACAAATATACAACACATAAGACCAAGTAAAGGCTGAGCTACTTTTGTAGTGAGAGTGATTACTAAGCCAAATAAGCTGCTAAGGTTACACACAATTGTAATACTGACGATAGCGATTAGCGCCCCAATTAACCACGTTGCTTGAACGCGTTTCATCCCAAAGCGCTCTACGGTGTATGATACTGGCGCCTCTAACATTGAAATAGATGATGTTAAAGCGGCAATACTCATTAACGCAAAAAATGAAAAACCCACAAATAAGCCAACTTCGCCCATTCCATCAAATAAAGCGGGGAGTACCTGAAACACTAATGTATCTTCAGAGAGTAGCTTACCCGTTGTGGCCGAGAATATTTCAACGCCTTGAGCTTGTGCTACGTACATAGCCGGAATAATCAGTAAACCTGCAACAAAGGCTATAAATACATCAATAAGGGTCACATAGGCACCTAAAGAAACAAGATTTTCTTTTTTACTAATGTACGAGCCGTAAATAATCATTACGCTAGTGCCAAGCGATAAAGAGAAGAAAGCTTGCCCTAATGCACTTACTAATAGTTTTGCGTCAAAAATAGATGAAAAGTCAGGAACTAAGTAGGCTTTTAAGCCTTCCATAGCACCATCTTGCGTCATTACATAAGCAATAAGTGCAAATAAAATGCCTAAAAGTGCAGGCATTAAACGCTTAGACCACTTCTCAATACCGTTTTCAACGCCTCTACTTATAATAGCAACAGTTAGTACAATAAATATCATCGTAAATATAATATTTCGTGTAAGTGATTGCTCGCTTAACCATGTAGATGCTGTGTTGGCACCAACTAAAGTGGCTATAGGTTCAGCTGTGGCGCTGAGCATCCAACCGGCAACAATGGCGTAAAAGCTTAGTATAAAGCCAGCGCATAAAATACCGCCAAAACCAACAGCAAAGGCAAAGTGTTTTTGCCATGGCTTATTAGATATTTTTTGAAGTGATGACACTGCGTTTGCTTGGCCATGACGTCCAATCATAAGTTCAGCCATTAAAGCGGGGTAGGCTAAAAAGAACGCAAGCACTAAATATGCGACTAAAAATGCAGCACCGCCATTACTTGCTGTTTGTGTAGGGAATCCCCAAATATTGCCCAAACCAACGGCAGAACCCGCGGCGGCCATAATAAAACCAAAGCGAGAGCTAAACTCGCCTCTAACTGCGCTCATATTATTGTACTTCTCTATTGTGTGACGGCGGTGACAATCTACTGGAAATGTAAAAAAATAAAAAGTGCTTATTTGCTGATCTAGCACAAATTAATAAGTAAAGTGTATGTTATAACCATCGATTTTAATTGTTGTTATTAAGTCGTTTAAAATAACGAGTTGATTTTGTTTAATAATTGTTAATTACAGTCTGTAACTATTGCTTTACGGATTATGGTGCTGTGCAATAGTGAGAGTAAAGCACGCCCCCCCTAACTGGGTGCTTTTACTTACTTTAACGCTGCCATGATGCCAATCAGCTACCTTGGTAACAATGGCTAGGCCAAGGCCATAACTCTTATCGGCTCTGTTACGGTGATCTTCCTCTCTAAAAAATGGGCTAAATACATTACTAAAGTTCTCTTGTGCGATACCAGGGCCGTCATCTTCTACCGTTATTATAAGCTGTTGCTCGTGTAACTTTGCACTGAGGTAAATATGTTGGTTTGCAAAATCACATGCGTTAGTTAATAAGTTAGTAATTGCACGAGCCAGCCAGTGAAGATCTGCATTTATTATTTTATCTGTACTATTGAGCTGTACGTTGAGCATTTGCATTTCAAGTTTTGGTGCAAGTTGAACTAAAATATCTTCAAGGTAGGATTTAATATTGGTTGATGAATAGGTTAGTTTATTCGCGTTTTGCTCTAAAGTAGCAAATGCTAAATAGCTACTAAGCATCGATTCCATATGATCTAAATCGTTTTCCATACGGGTTAAATACTGTTTTACTTTTTGCTCATCATGGCTATCTAATGCCGCATCTAAACCAAATCGCAGGCACGCGATAGGGGTGCGGATGTCGTGAGACAAGCTCGAGGCCATTAGTTTGTTTTCGGCGACAAGTTTCTCTATTTGGCTAGCCATGCGGTTAAAAGTAAGCTCTACATCTTTTATATAGGTAAAGTGCGATACCTTTATTCGGGCTTGAACATTACCAGAGGCAAACTTTTTAGCGGCTTCATTTAAGACAGTTAGCCGTTTAGCTAAGGGCGCGATAATAAACCCCATAAATACACATAGGCCTGCGTAAAATAGTAGAGTTAATATAATGTCGTTATGCTGCTCGCTATCAAAAATTTTATCTAAGCGCATTGATAAGTGAAAAGGATTTAAAACGTCGCTACTATAAAGCATATAAAAGCCTTGCTGATCCTCTAAAATCAGCCCACCTGGCGTGTGCATTTGTAATAATAAAGAAGGTGGTAAAGCGAGTGACTCATTTGGCTTGTAGTCAATTAAAACATCAAACTCTCGGGCTAGTTGTTTTACATAATCGCTGCGCTCAGATGTAGGTATGTTAGCTAACTGCTTATTAAAACCCATGATCATTTTACTTTGCTGACTAAATTCATCTTGTGGGGTATGCGCTTGTTGACTAAAAGCATCAATAAGCCAGCCCAATACCACAATAGATAAAAGTGCACTGCCTAGAAGCGATATATAAAACTTTTTCATTTATTTATTCATCGCTCTATTACCACGCGGTAGAAACAAGTAAATATCCACGGCCCCAAATAGTTTTAATTTTTTCAGGGTTTTGTGGATCATCATTAAATTTTTTACGAAGTGCAGAAATAAGTACATCAACACTTCTATCAAGCCCATCGTATTCTCTACCTTTCGTAGCTTTAAATACGGCATCGCGTGAGACAACTTGACCTGCATTGCTTGCAAGGTAGTGTAATAATAGATATTCGGCGCTTGATATGTTTATATCTTGCTTGTTAAGGGTCACATTTCTAGATTCGGTATTAATACTAAGTGCACCAACTTGAATAACGCTTTGGCTAACCTGCGGCTTATTTGGCTCATTATTTTGACGCAGTGCTGCTTTTATTCGCGCTAGCAATGCACGTGGACGCACCGGTTTCATTATGTAATCGCTTGCGCCAACTTCTAAACCAATAACTTCATCCATCTCTTCATCGCGTGCGGTGAGCATTATAATAGGCGAATTATAAAAGCTACGAAGCTCTCTACATACGCTAATACCATCTTGCCCCGGGAGCATAATATCAAGGAGCACAATATTTGGGTTTAACGTTTTGACCTGGCTAACAACTTCGTCACCACGATGACAAACATGCGTTGTATAGCCTTGCTCTGTTAAATATTCAGCAACCCATTGCGCTAGTGATGCATCGTCTTCAACAAGTAAAATAGTGCCGTAGTTATCCATAAAATATCCCTAATACGATTGGTATTAAAATAGTCGCCAGCGGCGTTTTTTTTGTCTGTTTTGATAAACCCATTGTAGTTTTACTTCTGCTGTACTGATGACTTTGGATGTATTGCTATCAAATAGTTCAAATGAAATGCTTTGCTGTGAGTCAAAAGCATAATTAAAAGTACCACTTTGTTGCTTTAGCCAACATTGCATAATGTACTTTGAAGTTGCATCGCGTAGGCAGTAATTACCAATGATAGGCTGCTCCCACGTAAGTGTAACATCGGCATAGCAATTACGCCCTTCGCGCAGTGCAACGCAAGTGTCGGGTAGTGCTATGAGTGCTTCAGGGGGGTCCTGCGCTTTAACAGTAAAGGTACTGGGAAAGATCAGTAATACCCAGATCCATCTAAAATACATAACGTAGGCCTACCTTGGCTTTATGTTGATATCCTTGGGAAATAATTGGACTGTCGTCAATTTCTTTTGAAAACCATGTAGTAAGCCAACCGGATAAAAACACCCAATCTTGGCTTATTGGATATTCAGCATGGAACTCAAAGATGATACTAGTACTGGCATTGCTGCTATAAATCGGGCGAAGGCTGGTGGCTTCATCGCTATCAATGCCAAAGTAATAATTTGTAAAGTCAGCAGAGTAGGCGCTTAAACCAACACCAGATCTAAACTCCCAGTTTCGCCATGGCAAAATGTGGGTAAAAAAGCTATTTATAACCCAGCCATTATGGGCACCAGATACGTCATGAAGGTATTCAAAGGAGAATTGTGAATTTTCAAATCGGCGCGAGAGCCTAAGACCAACATCAAAATCGTAATTACGTTTTTTAATACCTTGGAGTTCTTTTATAACACCGTGGTTATAAAACCCGAGGCCTTTTTCGTCAAACCCGGCTTGAGTATTTGTGCCAAGTATATCTAAGCCCCAATCAAATTTATCTATAAGGCTGTAACCAATTACAAGACCACCGCTGAGTTGATTGTGATCAAAATCAAGATAAAATTTATCGTAAGAAACAGCAAGACTTAAATCAAGCTCAACGCCCTTATCGTAAGATTCGATACCGATTAGGTAAGAATCTTCAATATAAAAGCCCGCACCTGCACTCCAATCCCAGGCAAAGCCTTGGGTTGGCTCTAACGTATTGTCTGCATAATAGCGATTACTTGCCATACTTGTGGTGCTAAAAATAAAGCAAAAAAGCAATGTTATGCTAACTAAAGTATGGTTAAGCAAAGTGTTTCTCATCCCTATGGGGCCTAATTATTATTTGTTATTAGGCGTAGTATATTGTTAATTCGTTCCTTTAATCTGTAAAAAAATGTAGTAAGTGTTAGGTCTGTTGAACTTTCAAGGTTAAATTTTCAGCAGTCTGTTTGGTATATAGGCAAGGCAGAGCCTATGCAGTGTGGCTATTCCCCATAAATGGGCGATAACGTAGCATTAATGCCAAACAGGCGCTGCCCAATGGGTTCTTCCTAAGGGCTATTTACGCTTTGTTGCTCGGTTTTTACTTATTCTTACATGGATGTAAGCCATTAGAATAACGCAGGAGCAGTTATCGAGCCCACTAGGTTACAAACCGAGCGCCGCGATTAAATAGCCCCTAGTTTGAACAAATTTTAATCCGTAAAGATCAACAGACCCTAATTTACTGAACTTTAATTTTATCGATTAATATACTGCTTAAGTAAAACTGCATCATAGGCGTTAATGCGCTTACTTCTGTTCTGTTACATGGACCACTAAGCTTGGCAAGGCTAGATAACTTTGACAACGTTTTGTACTGAGGAATTTGAATGTCTTTTCCAAGTCTTTCCATGCGGGCTTCATCAGTATTTTGCTGATGGACAAAAGCGACAACCTCAAGCTCATTAGTTATTTTTTGCTCTTCGGTGAAACTATAAACTAGTGGCTCACGATGAAAACTTGCACTATCAATAGAAGATTTAGCAAACCAAACAACATCACCTGATGCTTTGTGTGTGAGGCGCATACTTACTTGTGCAAATATTGCAGCGCATTCCTGAGTTGGGTATTGCTGAGCAATATCTGAATATAATGTAAAAGGGTTCTCAGGTTGCTTTATTGCGTACTTAACATCGTCAGTGAAAGTTAAATCAAGTTGCTGAATAGTTAGTGTGTAGTCGCTGTTATTTTTAGTGGTTACTTTTAGCTGTTTATCGTTAAGTGCTTGGCTAATTTGCGATAAAAGTTTATCGGTTACACTTGCCTTATCGGTAATAATTTTTACTGTTTGGTTTCTAACTACCTTATGTGCAGGAAGTTGAACGGATTTAACTTTTGGAGATGAGTGTTCTGTGGTGTACTCAAGCTGGTAGGTCTGACTTTTTAATGTTGGCTTTAATGGCATAGCCAGTGGCTCGGCCGGCTGCTTTGTAAGAGTACAACCAGTTGATAATATAACAAAAAGTGACACAACTAAAAAACGCATAAGTAATAAACACTCACTAAAAGCCAAATAATCGTCGTATTGTACGTTAGTCCAAACAAAACTTCATGATATTATCTACATAGATGTAGTTAAAAAGATAAAATTTATAAAAATGAAGTATCTCAAATCTTTATTGTATAGCCTACCTGCTTTGTGTTTGTTGTTTAGCTCTGTGAGTTTTGCAGCAAAAGCAGATCCTGATTGGGATGCATTTGTAAAAAATTACGGCCGTTATGCGCAAAAAAAACTGAAAAATAAAGGTATACCAGGCGCTGCACTTTCGATTGTAAGTACAAACAACTCAGACTACATCCACACCATGGGTGTAACTAAAACCCGAAATGGACAAAAAGTAAATAAGCATACCCGGTTTAGGCTCGCGTCTGTTTCTAAAACATTTGCAGGCTCGTTATCAGCTAAATTAGCCAATGAGGGTTTACTTAAATTAGATAAAGCTGTTAGCGATTACATAACTGAGTTCAAAGGGACTGTTTATCAAGATGATTTAAAGGTATTTCACCTTCTAAGTCATGCAAGTGGGTTAGTGCCTAATGCGTACGATAATTTGATAGAGTCTCGTATGGATTACCCCAGTATTGTTGAAAAATTACTTAGTGTTAAACCTATTTGCAAACCAGGCGAATGTTACGGTTATCAAAATGTTATGTTTAGCCTTATAGGTAATGTGATATTACAAAGCAGTGGTAAAAGTTACGCGCAGTGGTTACGGGAAACTATTTTTGCGCCTTTAAAAATGAGTGATGCCAGCTTAGGTTTTGAATCTATGGTTCAGGATGAAAATTACGCATTACCACACGTGCGCGGTACAAAACGTTGGTATAGCGCTAAGCTTAAAAAAAATTATTATAAAGTGGGACCTGCAGCGGGTGTAAACGCAAGCGCAAATGACATGGCCATTTGGTTAAAAGCCCAGCTAGGGCAATACCCAGATGTTTTGTCATTGGATACTCTAGCAAAGCAAACGCGTCCTTATACACATACAAAAAAAGAAATGCATCGCAGGGTGTGGAAAAAACACCTTAATGAGGCTTATTACGGACTAGGTTGGCGGGTTTATAATTACGCTGATGAAACGCTTTACTATCATAGTGGCTGGGTGCAAGGATATAGAAGCGATGTGGTTGTGTTTCCCCACTTAAATGTTGGTTTTAGTTTAATCGTTAATGCTGAAACCGGCGTAATAAATGAATTAACAACTGAATTTATCGACAGGCTATTAGAATACAAACGAGGTAAAAAAATATGAATAAAATAATATTAGCAATCACTTTTTTAGCCTTGTCATTTAATTGTAGTTTGGCATTTGCCGCACCTGACGAGGTATATTTGTTTCGTCATAGCGAAAAGTTAACGGGGAAAAACCCAGCGCTCTCAGAAGAGGGGAAGGCACGTGCAAATAATTTAGTTACTTTGTTTAAAGAACATCAAAATATACATCTTTTTAGCAGCAACTATAAACGCACGTTGCAGACAGCCGCACCTTTGCAGGCACATTTTAATACCAAATTAAATGTGTATAACGCAGTTGAGCTAGGTGATTTAAAAAATGAGTTACTCAAACTAAAGGGTGTAGTTGTTGTTATTGGGCACAGTAATACGACGCCGCAACTGGCTGAACTACTCTCCAATGAAAAAGTGCCAGCTATGAGTGAGACACAATTTACTCAGTATTTTATATTGCATAATAAGCCCAGAAGTAATGGCACTGATTATGATGTAACGCACCATACAATGAGCTTTTAAATTAAAAAGTGTTATATAACAAAAAACCAGCATTAAGCTGGTTTTTTAATTTAAACGTACTAAATCCTTTAAATAGGATTAATTAGTTACGTGGTAAATGTATTTTTTTCTCAACACTTTGACGATAAAGCACAATAGTGTGACCTATCGTTTGTAGCTTAGTCGCACCAGTTTCACGTACGATTGCTTCAAAAATAAGTGCTTTTGTTTCACGATCATCAGTTGGAACTTTAACTTTGATTAATTCGTGAATTTCTAATGCACTTTGAATTTCGACTACTACGCCCTCGGTTAAACCGTTAGAACCTAGTAAAACTACAGGCTTGAGGCTATGTGCCTGACCTTTTAAAAACTGCTTTTGTTTGTTTGATAATGTCATGTTTATACAAATTTTGCTGAATATGGCTTGAATTAAGGGTATTCTAACGCCATCTAGAGAATATTACTAATTAGTTGCGTGTTAATTTATGACAAATAAAAAACAGTCAGCCAGTTCACAGCGATGGCTGAAAGAACATTTTGATGATAAATATGTTCAAGAAGCGCAAAAAAAAGGCTGGCGTTCACGAGCGGTTTTTAAATTAGATGAAGTACAAAATAGAGATAAGTTACTTCGCCCCGGTATGACCGTTGTTGATTTAGGAGCAGCTCCAGGAAGCTGGTCACAGTATTTGGCAGAAAAAGTAGGTGACAAAGGTCAAGTAATTGCCTGTGACATATTACCTATGGACTCACTTGCGGGTGTTGACTTTTTACAAGGTGACTTTCGTGAAGAAGCTGTGTTAAATGCGTTGCTAAAACGTATTGATGGTAAAAATGTTGATGTGGTACTCTCTGACATGGCACCAAATATGAGTGGTAATAACTCAGTAGATCAAGCGGGTAGTATGTATTTGGTAGAACTTGCGCTGGATATGTGTAGTCAAGTACTAAAGAAAAATGGCGCATTTATTGTTAAGGTTTTCCAAGGTGAAGGCTTTGATCAATACTTGCAAGATGTACGTAATAGTTTTAAAGCAGTGAAAATACGCAAACCTGATGCCTCACGTGCCCGTTCTCGGGAAGTATATATAGTAGCGACTGGATACAAACTGTAGTACAGTTGCTTGGCGTTTAGTTGAATTTAAATTAATTGGATACAAGAGGTTAACCCCTTGAGCGATATGGCGAAAAATTTAATACTATGGCTGGTGATTGCAGTTGTGCTGATGTCAGTCTTTCAGAGCTTTAATGGTGGCGAGCAAGTTGATCGTCAAACAAGTTACACTCAATTTGTTAAAGATGTCCGCAGTGGCTCTTTACAAGAAGTTATTATCGACCGCGGTACAGGAAATATTACTGGTACTAAGAGCAGTGGTGAGCGTTTTCAAACAACGATGCCAATGTACGATGAAGACTTAATAAATGATTTACTTAAAAATGATGTAAATGTGAAGGGTGTACAACCTGAAGAACAATCATTCTTAGCAAGTATATTTATTTCTTGGTTCCCGATGATACTGCTTATTGGTGTATGGATATTCTTCATGCGTCAAATGCAAGGCGGCGGCGGTAAAGGCGCTATGTCATTTGGTAAGAGTAAAGCTCGTTTAATGAGCGAAGATCAAATTAAAACAACGTTTGCAGATGTTGCTGGTTGTGATGAAGCGAAAGAAGATGTTACCGAATTGGTAGACTTTTTACGTGACCCTTCTAAGTTTCAAAAGCTTGGCGGTAGTATTCCTAAGGGCGTACTAATGGTTGGTCCTCCTGGTACTGGTAAAACGTTACTTGCAAAGGCTGTTGCGGGTGAAGCGAAAGTACCGTTTTTTACAATTTCTGGTTCAGATTTTGTTGAAATGTTTGTCGGTGTGGGTGCGTCACGTGTACGTGATATGTTTGAACAAGCTAAAAAAGCGGCACCTTGTATTATCTTTATAGATGAGATTGATGCGGTTGGTCGTAAACGTGGCGCAGGTATGGGCGGCGGTAACGATGAACGTGAGCAAACACTCAACCAAATGCTAGTAGAAATGGATGGTTTTGGTGGTAACGAAGGTATTATCGTTATCGCGGCAACTAACCGACCAGATGTTCTAGATCCTGCATTACTTCGTCCAGGTCGTTTTGACCGCCAAGTAGAAGTTGGTTTACCTGATATCCGTGGTCGTGAGCAAATACTTAAAGTACACATGCGTAAAGTGCCATTAGGCGATAACGTAGAGGCGGCTCTTATAGCGCGTGGAACACCAGGTTTTTCTGGCGCTGATTTAGCGAACTTAGTAAACGAAGCTGCACTTTATGCTGCACGTGGTAATAAACGTGTTGTAAGTATGGCTGAATTTGATGCTGCTAAAGATAAAATCATGATGGGCGCAGAGCGCAAAACCATGGTGATGAGCGAGCAAGAAAAAGAAATGACAGCATATCACGAAGCAGGCCACGCAATTGTGGGCCGTATGGTTCCTGAACATGATCCAGTTTACAAAGTATCTATTATTCCACGTGGCCGTGCGCTAGGTGTAACAATGTACTTGCCTGAACAAGACCGTGTTAGTCATTCAAAAGAGCTTTTAGAATCAATGATTTCAAGCCTTTATGGTGGCCGTATTGCTGAAGCGCTTATTTATGGTGCTGACAAAGTAACAACGGGTGCAAGTAACGATATTGAGCGCGCAACTGATATTGCACGTAAAATGGTTACACATTGGGGTTTAAGTGAAAAGCTAGGTCCATTGCTTTACGCTGAAGATCAAAACGAGATGTATATGGGTGGTGGCGGAAGCCGTGCATCTAGTATGTCGGATGATACTGCTAAAGTAATTGATGCTGAAGTACGCTTGTTTTCAGATCGTAACTACCAAAGAGCAGAAGAAATATTAAAAGAAAATATTGATATTCTTCACTCAATGAAAGACGCGTTAATGAAATACGAAACAATAGACGCTAAGCAAATTGATGATTTAATGGCGCGCCAACCAGTGCGTGAGCCGCGCGATGCTCATGACCGCCATGAAGCTAAGCCGGTAAAAGAGCAAGAACCTCAAGAGCCAGTGCTTGATGAAAGTCAAAAGACTGATGATTCATCGAAAAAAGATGAAACAAACCTTGATGATAAAGCTGAATAATCGTTAAAATAGTTAGTGAAAGCCCCGAATTTCGGGGCTTTTTTGTATCAGCTATTTAGAAAAAGAATAAAGGTTGGCAATGACTAATATATTAAAGCTTCCCAGAGGACGTACGCTCAATATTGAAAAGCCTGTTATTATGGGAATATTGAATGTAACGCCAGACTCATTTTCTGACGGCGGGCAGTTTTTAGACCCCAAAATAGCGCTAAAGCGCGCAATGCAATTGTTAGGGGATGGTGCGCAAATTTTAGACATTGGGGGAGAGTCTACCCGCCCCGGCGCGCCAGATGTGAGTTTGAAAGATGAACTAGCCCGAGTAATTCCTGCTATTAAAGCGATACGTGAGTACAGTGATTGCGTTATTTCAATTGATACCAGTAAAGCACAAGTAATGGAGCAAGCAATACTCGCTGGGGCAGATATAGTCAATGATGTAAGAGCTCTACAAGAAATAAACGCCTTAGAAACGGTTGCGCAGTATGAAGATGTAGCAATTTGTTTAATGCATATGCAAGGGCAACCCCGCAGCATGCAGTGCGCACCTCATTACGACAATCTGTTTGCAGATATAAATATGTTTTTTAGTGAACGTATTAAAGCATGTGAAACAGCAGGGATTAAGTTTGAGCGACTTATTCTAGACCCTGGTTTTGGATTTGGAAAAACACTTAGCCATAACTATCAAATATTGGCTAAGTTTGATGATTTTAACAAGTTAGGTTTGCCATTATTGGCCGGATTATCTCGTAAGTCGATGATAGGTAATCTATTAAATAGAGAAACAAATGAGCGATTAGCGGGCAGCTTAGCGGGTGCGTTAATCGCGGCGCAAAATGGCGCAAAAATTATTCGTGTACATGACGTTAAAGAAACCGCAGACGTACTTGGTGTATATCAAGCCTGCGAGAAAGGAATTGCATAATGAAAGAAAGAAAATATTTTGGTACTGATGGCGTACGTGGTCTAGTAGGAACGCCACCTATTAACCCTGAGTTTGCAATGAAGTTGGGTTGGGCTGCAGGGCGCGTATTATCTCAAAGTGGTACTAAAAAAGTCATTATAGGTAAAGATACGCGTATTTCTGGCTACATGCTTGAAACTGCACTTGAGGCTGGTTTAATTGCCGCTGGTATTGATGTTGTATTACTGGGTCCAATGCCGACACCTGCAGTTGCGTATTTAGCGCAAACATTTCGTGCAGAGGCAGGTATAGTAATTAGTGCCTCACATAACCCTTATTACGATAACGGTATTAAGTTTTTCAATGGGCAGGGTCTAAAGCTTGACGATGAAGTAGAGCTTCAAATTGAAGCGATGCTTGATGAGCAAATGACATGTGTTGCTTCAGATAAACTAGGTAAAGCTTCGCGTTTAGTTAGTGCAGACGGCCGTTATATAGAGTTTTGTAAGAGCCAGTTCCCCCAAGGGTTATCTTTAGAAGGGCTTAAAATTGTTGTCGATTGCGCAAATGGCGCTACATACCATATAGCTCCTTCTGTCATGCGCGAACTTGGCGCTGAAGTTATAACACATGCATGCGAGCCTAATGGCGTTAATATAAATCATGAATGTGGCGCTACTCATGTAGATACCCTTAAACGCAAAGTGCTTGAATTTAAAGCTGACGTAGGTATTGCATACGATGGGGATGGCGATCGTGTAATGATGGTTGATCATAATGGTCGTGTATTTGATGGTGACGATTTAGTTTATATTATTGCTTGCCAAGCTGCCGAAGATGATATGTTGGGTGGAGGTGTAGTTGGCACTGTAATGTCTAACATGGGTCTTGAAAATGCTTTAAAAGCAAAAGGTATCGAGTTTGCTCGCAGTAAAGTGGGTGACCGCTATGTAATGGAATTACTACAGCAAAAAGGCTGGAAAATTGGCGGTGAAAGCTCAGGCCATGTCTTAAATTTAGATTTAATTAGCACGGGTGATGGCATTATATCAAGTTTGCAAGTACTTGCAGCTATGGTTGCACAAAACCGTACACTACAAGATTTGGGTGCTGGTTTTACTAAATATCCAATGAAAATGATTAACGTGCGCTATACCGCTGGAACAGATCCGACAAAAGCGCCAGAGGTACTTTCAGCTGTAGCAGAAGTTGAGCTTGCTTTAGGCGACAAAGGCCGAGTTTTACTGCGCAAATCAGGCACAGAACCTGTTGTTCGTGTTATGGTTGAAGCCGAGCAAGAAAAAATTGTAATAGACAGCGCTCAAAAAATTGCAGCTGTTGTAGAATCTATGAGCAAACAGACTGATTAATAACAATAACCTCTTGTAACTTTGGGCGAGAAAAGTTAATATCTCGCCCGCTTTCTAATGTGGAGTGGAAAATGGCAATACGCAAGGCGATGGTCGCAGGCAACTGGAAAATGAATGGTTCGTTAGAGCTAGTTAAACAAATGTCTGATGCTATTAACGATGTAAAATCACAAGAGATGGACATTGTTTTATTTCCTCCATTCCCACTTGTACCTGCGATGATAGCTAGTGGTGTTTCTACAGGTGCTCAAACTGTTTCTGAAAATACACCTGGTGCGTTTACCGGTGAAGTAGACGGACAGCTTCTAAAAGACTTAGGTGCAACTTACGTACTCGTTGGTCATTCTGAACGCCGCAGTATTTATAACGAAAGTAATGAAACTGTCGCTGAAAAGTTTGCTAGAGCACAAGAAGTTGGGTTAACACCAATTTTATGTGTTGGCGAAAGTGAAAGTGAGCAAGAAAACGGTCAAACCGAACAAGTCGTTGCTGCACAAATTGATGCAGTAATTGAAAAATTAGGTGTAGCAGCACTGAAAGATTCTGTGATAGCATACGAGCCCGTTTGGGCCATAGGCACAGGTAAGACTGCATCGCCAGAGCAGGCACAAACTGTTCATAAATTTATCCGTGATAAAATTGCTGCACTTGATAGCACTTTAGCACAAGGGCTTTCCATCTTATATGGTGGTAGCGTTAATGAAAAAAATAGCGAATTATTATTTGCACAAACAGATATAGATGGCGGCTTAATTGGCGGCGCAAGTCTAAAAGCAGAATCTTTTTCTGCAATCTGTAACAGTGCAAAAGGGACTGTATAAGATGTACGAAATTTTATTAGTAGTTTATTTAGTTGTGGCTCTAGCTCTAGTTGGAATGGTTTTAATTCAACAAGGTAAAGGCGCAGATATGGGTTCTTCATTTGGTGCTGGTGCTTCAGGCACGGTTTTTGGTTCGTCTGGTGCTGGTAACTTTATGACAAAAACAACCACAAGCTTAGCAACAGTATTTTTTGTTTTAAGCATTGTGCTAGGTAACCTAACTGCAGGTCAAATTAAAAAGACTGACGAGTGGGAAAACCTAGAAGCAGCTCCTGCAGTAGAAACTGTAGTTCCTGTTGAAGAAGATGTTCCGGTAACATCTACGAAAGAGCAAAGCTCTGACGTACCGAACTAATTTAGCGTAATGCTATAGTTAAACGATTTATACTCCTCAAATAAATCATATGTTTAACAAATAAGCGAAAGCTTAAAAATGCGGATGTGGTGGAATTGGTAGACACGCCACCTTGAGGGGGTGGTGCTTTCGGGCGTGGGGGTTCAAGTCCCCCCATCCGCACCAAATTTAGAAACCAGTAACAGAAATGTTACTGGTTTTTTTGTGCCTGCGATTTAAATTGAATGTTATTTGTACTTTCTTTTTTTAAAGGGCAATTAGTTATGTAGAATTTTGAATTGTTTGTAAAAAAAACTAGAAATTTTACAAATTTAGTTAACACTTATGAGTAATAAGCCGATAATAGATTTAGACAATAAAATAAGGTATTCACAATGGCTTCAGGCTTCACTTTTCAAAATCTCAGCATAAGTAAAAAAATACATGCGATTACGAGTATTGCTGTCGTTGCATTTTTAGTGATTGTTCTGATCAACTATTTTGCTATGAATGATAATAGAATTGCACTTGATGAAATGGAAAAATCATCCTACAAAGTTGTTAAGTTAACATCTGCTAATGTTGGCATTTTAGAGAAGCTGGACGAACTTTACACCCAAGCCGTAACATTTGGTGAGCAAGATTTAGTCGAGAAAGCATCTGACACATACAAGCAACTTGAGTTGAATATTATTGCGATAGAAAAAATAAATGCCTCTTACATTCACAGTGACACTAAAGAGCAGCTCGCAAATTACGAAAAAATATCAGCGACTATCGCAAATGGCATGGTAAATGGAACAGCAGATTTTAGTAAAATTCAACAACAAGCACAGAGGAAAACAGCGCTTTATACCGATGTCCTAGAAAAGTTTAAGGCAGCACAAGTCAAAGCTGACGATCGCTTTTTTGAACTTGTTGCAAGCACAAAGGACCGTTCTGATTACGCCCTTACGTTAATGTTAGCTGTTTCTATTGTATCGCTTATTTTATTACTCTTTATGGCTATTTGGATAGCTAAGCGAATTGCTTCTTCGGCAAGTGATGCGGCAAATAATTTAAGCTTATTAGCAAGCGGTAAAGGCTCGCTAAGCACTAAATTGACAGTTAACTCTGAAGATGAAATAGGCCAAGTATCTATAAACTTCAACTCTTTTATTGGCATATTGAAAAAAACGGTGTTAGAAATTATCGCGGTTTGCGAACCGTTAATGGAAAACTCTACTCGTTTAGTGCAGGGGATGGAACAAGCGGAGCGTGCAACGACTAAACAAACCACTGATGCTGAGATTGTAAAGCAATCAATGGAAGAGATGAAACAGAGTGTAGGAGATATCTCTCAATCAGCTGCAAGTGCTTCTCATGCAGCGCAAACGGCAGAGAAAGAAGTTGAGCAAAGTAGAACTCAAGTACAAACATCAGTAACCGCTTCTCGTACGTTAAGTGATGAGATTAATCACGCTGCTACAACTATCAATAAATTAGCAGACGATACAAAAAATGTGTCGCAAATATTAAATGTTATTACATCAATAGCGGAGCAAACAAATTTACTTGCACTTAATGCTGCCATTGAGGCTGCCCGTGCTGGTGAGCATGGCCGAGGCTTTGCTGTTGTCGCTGATGAAGTTAGAGAGCTTGCATCGCGAACTGCTCACTCTACAAATGAGATTCGAGAGCTGTTGACTACTTTAACTGAAGCGGCTAACGAATCAGTTACTGCAATGACGACTGCAAGAGATATGGCTACAGATAATGCAACTGCAGCAGAAAAAACGGGCATTTCTATAGAGAAAATTGCAGAGCAAATGCTAGAAATAAATGGGATGAACTCACAAATTGCTGCTGCCACAGAAGAGCAAACATCAGTTGCTGCTATGGTTGTAGAAAACGTGACAAATATGCACGTATCATTTGAAGATACAATGGACTCGCTAACGGCTGTGAGGGATGTAGCTAAAAACCTTCATTACCTTTCAGATAACCTATTAGATGCTACGGCTAAATTTAAAGTTGAGTAATGTAGCTAAATCAATTCGCAGTAATGCTTATTCATTTTGAGAGGGCAGATCAGACGCTAGCTGCGTTAAAATTTCTTATTTAGAATACTAAATAAGAAATTATTTGCCTTGCTATCGACACCGTTTCTCTCCCTCAAAATATTTCACTTAATTGAGCGAATTGTTATTAAAGTTAAGTTATAAAAAAAACCACCGATTAGGTGGCTTTTTTAATTTAATAATAGCAATTAAAAGGTAGCAATCACTTTAACTTTATCAGTTGCTTTACTGCTATCTATATAGCCGATTGAATCACCATTAGCGGCAACAAAGTCAATGACAGCTTGATCTGAATCAAACTTTTCAGGCGGTGTCCCTTTACCTGTAAAAACAAGTTTTGACCAATAGGCATTTAATTGGCTGCTCGATTTACCTACCACTTTCGAATTAAATTCATCAGCAATAGCGGTACCGTTTTGAGTTGCTGGGTTGACTTTATTGCCGTTATCAAACGACTTGGCCTTTCCTAAGTAAATTTTCTTAATAGTCTCTGCATCAAGTGCATTTGCATTACTAGGATTTACAATTACTGCAACTTGAGCCAAAGCACCGAAAGAACATAATGAAAGCGCACTAGCTAGGATTAATTTTTTCATATTCCGCTCCAATTAAAATACTAAATCAACACCAACGGCGACTATATCCGTTTCAGTGTCAGTGATGTCATCATCAAATCGACTGAAGTCAATTTTAAATGCAGCTGAAGGGTGGAAGTCATAACGTGCGCCAATTGTGTATACGTTACTCTCTGCACGCATGCTCTCGAGGGCAAAGTTCACAGTAGTATTTAATAAAGGAATTGATTCAAGAGTATTAAAACGTGACGAATCATGCTTATCATCATTTTTTTCATAGGTGAAGTGAACAATAACATCATCTATACGATAACCCGCAGAGGCATAGTATTGTGATTGTTCAGCCAAAATACTCCCCTCTACTTCAAACTGTGTATATTCAGCATCAAATAAGAAGTTATCATAGTCAATAGAGAAGCCAATACCAACAAAAGTTGTTTCATCTTCGTCAGTAATCAGATCATTTACTGTACTGGTTAAACCGTTAGTATTGAGTACATCAATAATTCCATTTAAGGCACTTAAGTTACTTGAGTCACTGCTATCAATAGAAATGCTAGTGTCGGCCACAATATATGCAGCTCGTGCACTGAACCAGTCGTATGATAGGCTCCAGTTTATACCGCCTAAATTATTTAACTCAGCAGGTAAGCTATCTCCAAATACATCTATATCGCCATCAAAAGCGCCGTAAAACCCTTGTAAAGTAGAGTCCCAATCTCCTAATTGATTGTTGTAAACAACACTCAAGCCTTCATAAGTCGAAAATGGGATACCGTACACTGAGCGAGGTGGGCGTACCCAGCGATAAGCATAGCCAACATCCAAAAAATCTGAGTATTTATAGAAAGGGACACGCATTTTACCAGCGCTAAATTGCAGTTCATCGCTGTATTCATAAGTAACATATGCCCATTCAAACGTGGCGTCAAAGTCGTCCTCTCCACGCGCAATAATTTGAGCCGTAGCCGTCAGTTTCTCTTGAAGATCAGCAGATAGTTGTAAAGCGAACTTACTCTCATTTTTAAATGAGATATCGTCGTCATATCCGTATAAGGTTTGATCACTGTCTAGGCTTTTACCACCTACGATAGATGCAAAACCATTAATACGTACTTCAGCGCTTGCATAGCTAGATGCAAGTACAGCACATACAGCTACTGCTACAGATAGCTTTTTCATATGTATTTCCTATTTTTATTTAGATGTTGATTTCTTTATTATTATAGGTCCATAACTTCTATTTATCTAATAATTAGAATAGTTTAAGTTTTTTATTTTTATTTTAATTTTAATTTTAATTAG